>JAQVIX010000019.1 GCA_028695495.1 Candidatus Cloacimonadota bacterium
GCCCGTGGAGCAAGAGGTGCAGGCAGAAGGCTGGATAGAAGAAGCCAAAAGCCGTAGCCTGAAAACCAAGGCTTTGCTTTATGGCTCTGAAGGGCTATATGCCGAAGCGGAGGCGATCTTTATGGTGCCGCCCAATGCTTAATCCCTTTAACCATCTCTTTAATCCCAACGAACAGAAAGTATTGCTCTTTCTGCTCTTTTTCTTTATTTTAGGCTCGGTACTAAAGCTTCAGGGCTACAATCCCAAAACGGGGGAGAGCGCTGCGGCAGAGAGCCTTCAGGTAGCGCTCAAAGTGGATACACCGCTCAAGATAGATATCCGCACTGCAAACGAAAAAGAATTGCAAGCCCTGGCGGGAATAGGTCCCAAACGTGCCCAAAGTATCATCGAATACAGAAATGCCAAAGCTTTCCAAAACGTGAATGAGATCATGCAGATCAGCGGCATAGGCAGCAAAACCTATCAAAAGCTGCTGCCCAATTTGGTGGTATTTGGCGATAGCAGCGTAGCAGAAAAGAGTAAAACCGCAAAAAGCAGTACCGGCACAAAAAGCACCACCAAGGTGGCAGATGAAAGCCCGGTAAATATCAATACGGCTAAAATAGATGAGCTTTGCAAACTAAACGGCATCGGCAAGGTAAAAGCACAGGCAATTATAGACTACCGCACCCAGCATGGCGCCTTTCAAAGCGCAGAAGATATCTGCAAAGTAAAAGGCATCGGCGCCGCTACCCTGCAAAAGAATCTGCATAGAATCAGATTGTAGCCTAATGGCGCGGGGATATTAGAGCGCCCCGAAATGCCAAACAACACAACAACAAGAAATGTTCAGGGGTGGATAAATCTATATATTTCTGTATATTAGCTGTGTTTGCACTGCTTTCCCGTCCCTTCCCCGTCCATTGTCCGTGCAAAGAGCGGGAAAATAACGAGTTACGAGCGGGGTGCATTCGCATAGAGAAATGAGATGAGCTTACAAAAGATGGAAGCTAATATAGAGAATATGCAGCCTAAGATGGCATCGAATTCAAGCAGAACAAAGGTCTTGTCCCGTCAGGGACAGTGGTTTAGCTAGCCCAGGGTGATTCTTGCCTAAAACTCGCAAGCTCGTTTTCTGCAAGAATCACCCTGGGCTAGCTAAACCACTGAGGCTGTATTGAAATACCAAAACCAAGCACGATATCTGCCACATTGGGAGTGTAGGGGCGCAAGGCGTTGCGCCCGCGTTTAACAAAGCGTGCGCGCAGCGCACACCGCTAAAGAATTGGTATATAATCCGCAATGATTACCTTTTGCGTGCTAATTTCGGCGGGTTCAATGCCTTGAACCCCTACATTTCAGGTGTGGACATTTCTTGTTGTCGTGTGGTTTGCTTGTTTCTGGACATCCTCAAAGCCCGCTTTTAACAAAGCGTGCGCGCAGCGCACACCGTAATAAATTGATACTGAGTCCGCAATGATTAGCTGTTGCGTGCTAATTTCGGCGGGTTCAATGCCTTGAACCCCTACATTTCAGGGGTGGACATTTCTTTTTATGTGGTTCATTTCGTATTTAAGGACAGCCTTGAATAATATTTTGATTTTGAGCCACGTGTACACGAAAATAGAGCCACTCGTCTACAGATTATGAGCCACCCTTTTACTCAAGAGAGCCACCTAAATTATCAATCAAAACAAATGTCTCCATCCTATTCTAAGCTATTATCCAATCGCTTCCTTCCCCTATTTACCCCGCTTTCTGGCTATTTTGTGAGGAAAAATGTTGACAGAATATGTGGATTATTTTTAATTGGAATCTCTTGAAACGGGTGATTAGCTCAGTTGGTTAGAGCGCTACGTTGACATCGTAGAGGTCACTGGTTCGAATCCTGTATCACCCACCAGTATAATAAAAAGAGTTTTAGCCCCTGTGAGGATAATTTTCCAATCCCGCTTTGGTGCAAAACCTGGAACATAAATATGGCACAAAAACGAATAATTGCAAATAAAGGTTGACGGATAATAGCTTATCATTTTCTTGGCAGAATGTATCGAAACAAATAATTTTTGTATTTAATAAGGATTTTGAGTGGTAAATACGAATTTGATTTCGGATTTGGCACATAACGTGCATAACTAAAAAAAAAGAAAAAACGATCCCCCAGGAGGATACAAAAAATGCTCAGAAATCTGAAAAACCAAAAGGGTTTTACCCTTATCGAAGTGTTGGTAGTGGTGGTAATCGTTGCCATTTTGGCAGCTTTTGCAGTACCGCGTTATCTGCGTCACGTGGAAAAATCCCGTAGCACCGAAGCTCAAACCGCTCTTTCCACTTTGCGCAAAACTTATGACGTTTATATGCAGACCAACGGTACCACCGATGGTTTCACCCTGGAAATGGCACAAAAAGAAGCCAATCTGGGTGAAAGTACCCGTAAAAACTGGAAGTTTGAAGTAGTTGGCAACCCCCCTAATAAGTATATCGCAACCTCCACACAGGATTTCGCTGGCGGCGAAGGTAAACAGGTATGGTACGACGTGCCGGAAGCCAGATTCCATGGCTATGGTATTGACACTTGGACCAATCCTGAGACCGGAGGAATGGAGAACGAATAATCAAGGGAGGATGGTACTTTGACAATCCACGAACTATTACGCTTTACCGCTGAAGCGGGAGCATCCGACCTTCACGTTGCCGCGGGCTCGCACCCTATGGTGCGGGTCAACGGCAAGATGAAGAGGCTAAATCTTCCTATCCAGTCGGTGGAAGATGTGCAAAATCTTGTTTATGGCGTTATGAACGAAGTTCAGCAAGAGATGTTTCGCAAGAATCTGGAGATAGACTTTAGCACGAAGTTATCGAACGACGTTCGCTTTCGTGTAAACGCCTTTCACCAGATTAATGGCATTTCCGCTGCTTTTCGCGTGATTCCAAACGAAATTAAGCAGTATGAAGAATTGAAATTGCCGGAAATCCTCAAGCGCCTTACCACCAAGGAAAAAGGTTTGATACTGGTAACCGGACCTACCGGTAGCGGAAAATCCACTACTTTGGCTACCATGATCGATACGATCAATGACAACCGTCATTGTCATATTATCACCATCGAAGACCCTATCGAATTTGTACACCGCAGTAAGAATAGCCTCATCAACCAGCGCGAGCTGGGGCACGATACCTGGAGCTTTACGGCGGCATTGCGTAGTGCTCTGCGTGAAGACCCGGACGTAATTTTGGTGGGTGAAATGCGCGACCTGGAAACGGTGTCGCTTGCGTTGACAGCCGCCGAGACGGGACACTTGGTATTTGCCACCCTGCATACCGGAAGCTGCACAAAGTCCATCGACCGCGTGATCGATATGTTTCCCAAAGAACAGCAACAGCAGGTGCGTTCCATGCTTTCCGAATCTCTGGAAGCGGTGATTTCTCAAACCCTGCTTCCCACCAAAGACGGTAAAGGACGCGTACCGGCGGTGGAGATCATGCTGGCAAATGCAGCGGTAAGGAACCTGATTCGCGAAGAAAAAACCTATCAGATTCCCTCCATTATCCAAGCTTCCACCAAAGAAGGAATGCAGACCAGAGACCAATCTCTGTATAACCTGGTAATGAATAACCACGTGGAGCGCACAGTAGCCGAAGAAGTGGCAGATAATCCCAAACTCTTTGCTACCGGCGCTGGATTTTAATAGCTAAGGAAGGTTTATGACACCCCGCTTTAATACCAAAGATACCTGCCTGCTCTATAGCGAGCGGGGGGTCACCCTTTTAGAAGTGTTGGTTACCACCCTGGTTTTGGCGCTGATGGTAGTTACCGTATATATAGGTATAGAATACGCCGAGAAGATGAGCGTTCAAAACTACCGTAAGCGCAAAGCCATTATGGTGGCATCTGGGGAGCTGGAACGCCAATACTTTGTAAACAAGTATAACGGACGTCAGGACCAAGAGTATTTTCAAGTCTTTTCAAACCGGGAGTTCATCCTGGATTATGTAAAGAAGGATATACCGCTTTTGGCAAGGCTAAGTGTAAGCCGTGCACGTAATACCGAGTTTAACGGTGCGGATCAATATGTCTATAACGCCATTGTGACCACTGTGGAATGGATTGATCCGGCAAGCCATAAGCCCGTAGAAGTTCGCTTGCGGGAAGATTATTATCTCAAGATGGGGAATTAGGATGTTTAAAAGTGTAAAAAACGAACGCGGTTTTACCCTGATTGAGCTAATCTCTGTAATGGCGATTTCGGTAGTATTGATCTTGGTATCTGCTACCGTATTAAGCACCTTTTACCGCCGCTACAAATCCCTGAACGATACGCTGGAATTGCAAAAGAATGCCATGAAATGCCTAAACGTAATCAAAAATGGCTATGCCCTGGGCAGAGGTGAACAGTTTTACGGCGTGGCAAATGCCAAAGCCCTGGAAATTACCGGGAGCAGCGAAGTATGGAACGCCGGCAGCGGCATCAAAATACGCCCGCCCATATATGCAGATTTCCAGCGCAACGATATGGTACACTTTTACCTGGATGAAAATATCATCAAGGTAAAGTATATCTACAACGGCGTGGAAGTAAGCGCACCGGTATATTTATTTCCGGAAAGAAGTGACAGAAACCGGATCAAGGTGACCAAGTTTGAGGTAAGCAATGCCAACCAGACCGGTCAATTGATCCATTTGAACGATGTAATAGATACAGATTTACATATTATCGAAGTATATATGGAAGCCCAGATAATGGTAAGAGACAATCCACTGGCACTGAAACGTGAATACAAAAAGGTGGATTATCGTACCTTTATGGTAATGAAATAATGAAACACCTATTTAAGCCCTATAGGGGGATGAGATGAAACGGATATTAAAAAGCCCAAGCGGCAATATCGCTATCGCTGCCCTATTGGCGGTGATTGGGCTGATGAGCGGACTCTCCATTGCGGGGATTGCCGTTCATGATGCACGCAGCTATCAATGGGAACATGAAACCCTGCAAAGCTTACACTTTCTGCGTGCAGAGGCCAATCGCGGTCAAGCCATCCTGGAGTACAAGGGCGATATAAGCGGTATCTTTTATACACCCAAACGTAGCGTTGCTGTGGAAAGCAGCACCCTAAAGCGAAGCTATAGCATGCAGAGCAAAGTGTATAAGGAAATGGCTGAAACTACCGAAAACGTGATTGTGCAAGGTGGCGCCGCCCAAACCGGAAGTGTGGGCGAGCAGCGAGAACACTACAAGGTGCAATCCCTGGTAGAAAGCAAGCGCGGAGTAGGGCAGGCGGCATATTATGGAGCAAACGATTCCATGATCCGCAAGTATGGCGAGCTTACCATTGTGCAAACGAACTTTTCAGAGTTCATGTATTTTACAGACCAAGACGTATCTCCAGCTGGAAACAACGTATATTTTTATGGTTATGACGTAATTACCGGAAAGGTACATAGTAATAGTGATATCCAGATCAAACAGGCTGGTGGCGGAAACAACAACGGCTGGCCTACTTTCCTGAACCTGGTAACCACTGCCGGCCATATCGTTTCCACTCCTTCAAATTACCCCCTGAATCAGGTATTCCAAGGCGGATTGGTAGAAGAATATGATGGTTATGATTTTCCGGAACTTGCCAATACCCTAAGAAGAAAGGGACGCCAACTTGGCGAAGGTGTGGACCATATCTATTTCCTTACTATAGATGGTAATGCATTTTCCGGGATGCACGGCTATTTGGGCACTCCCCGCCGTGTAAGCAAGATCGTGTACGATGAATATCCGCCTCCCGGCGATTCGCTTTATACCAATGTATTCACCGTGCGCGATACCCTGTGGACGCCCTATCCCGGCGGCATCAGCGCTGCTCAGGGTTTCATGGTAAATGGTGATCTTTGGATACGCGGCAAGTTTAGCGGCTACCAAACCTGGGGCTGCACCGGCGAAATGCTCCTTATGGGAGATATTTCGCTTACCCGTACGGATATTCCCCTGAACCCCAAGGATAATCCCACAGACGTAGTAGGGCTGGTATCCGAACATTCCATCACTATCAATTATGGCTATCGAGATCCGCAAGATTCCCTGCGCTATCATCCCAATGTGGGTTCGGATAACGACTATCCAGATCCTGCCGGCGGCGGTATCTTTTTATATGCTGCCATGTGCGCTTTGGGAGATGGCGGAAGCAATATGTTCAAACACGGGGTATTTACCTTTGAATACCAGCATCCGCATCCTTCCACGCCCGCTGTATTGGCAAGTGTGGAATATCCAGATGGCACGGTAGAGCAAGTGCTTTTCGATTGGATCGATATCCATCGCCGCAAATACCCGCCCACGGGGCAAATGCCCTGGCCTACACCACAATTGGGTCAGCAACGGCTGGATTTGCCGTGGTACAACCCCCTGTGGCCAGAAGCAAGACCCTATCTGGAGCGTGGCACCATCAATATCTGGGGAGCAGTGGCGCAAAGGGTGCGCGGCTTTGTGCACCGCAGCCACAACGACGGCGAATATCCCTCCAATAGTGGAGTATGGGATATAGAGATTGATAAATGCGGTTATCCTACCGATCCGCAGCAGATTCAAGACCCCGTATTTGGCGGTCAGTTGGGTCTGGTTGGGATGAATTACCCAGGAGCCGCCGGCAGTGGAGTGGGTTATAAAAAGAATTATAACTACGATAACCGTCTGCTTACCATCTCACCGCTCTTTTACCCGGAGGTGAGGCTAAAAGGGGGTAAGAACCCCATGACCCAGGGTAATTGGAATATCAAAAGACCACCCAGGATACTTTCGTAAAATAAATGTATATGTGGAATAAAGAGGAAATATGAAGAAGAACAAACCCGTTCGATTCAAGGAGACTGTGGGAATCGATATCGGTACCCACAGTGTTAAGATCGTACACCTCAAGACACTTCACGATGGCTTCAAATTGCTAAACTATGAGGTGCGTCCCACCGTGCCCCATGGAGTGGAGTATCTGCTCAGCGATCTGCGTCCGGAACGCTTTGCGCCCGTGCTTACAGAAATGCTGAAGACGCTGAGGATTTCGCCCAAAAGCATCAAGCATCTGGTAACTTCCATTGGGGGAGATAATACCAGTATCAAACAGATCAAAACCATTTTCCTGCCGGATGATGAATTGGAATCTGCGCTTTTCTTTGAAGCAAAGAAACACATCCCCATCAGCGGCACGGATATGGTGCTGGATTATCAGGTGCTGTCCGTGGAAGAAAAGACGAATAACATGAACATCCTGCTTGCCGCAACCTCCAAAGATGTACTGAATCAGCATACTGAAGTGCTATCCACCGCCGGCTTAACCCCGAATCTGGTGGATATCGATTCCCTGGCAGTGGCAAATGCCTTTGCTTTGAATGCTTTTGCAGAAGACGGCGTGTATGTTCTACTGAACCTGGGAGCCCATCGAACAAACATGGTGATCTGGGGACCGGAAGCCAAGTTCTTTGCGCGTGATATCCCTTATGGCGGATTCAATTTTACCCGCGACATCATGCGAAAGCGCCAGCTCGAATTTAGCGAAGCCGAAGAGTATAAGTTCAAGTTCGGGCTTAACGATGACCCCAACAACCCCGCTGCACAAACCATTAGCATGCTGGATATTTCGGAAAAATCCACCGAAGATGCCATTGTGGAAGAAATCCGCCGTTCGCTCCGCTTCTATGTAAAAGAAGCCGGCAATAGCGACTTCCGCAAAGTGTATCTGATGGGTGGTAGCGCCAAGCTGCAAGGGTTGCCTGAGTATATTCAGGACAAGGTAAATATCCCCACCGAGATATTCCTGCCCTTCATCAACGTGGAAATGCCCGAAAAGTTCCAAGATAAAAAGGATCCACAACTCGCTCTTGCCATTGGCCTGGCGATGAGGATGGAATAAGGGAGAACGATGATGCAACAATTCTATTTCAAAATAAACCTGAATAAATACGGTGAACAGCGCATTCAGCAAGTGCGTGAAAATAAAACTTTCCGCAATTCTGTAGTTTTCTTTGTGCTGGGCTTTATCATCGTACTTGCGGCATGGTTCTATATTCTACAATCCTCCAATACCAAGGTGGAAAACCGCACACAATACCTGGCGGAAACCAAAGCCGAGCTGGATCGCTATCAAACCAGCGGGGATTACCTTTCCTCAAACGATCTTGGCCGCCTGGCAAGAACCTTTAATAACCGCATTTTCTGGGCAAAGAAAATGATTGCGCTGGGTCAGGAGATCGACGATAAACTGGCAGTGCGCAAGTTTTCTTATGCCAATGGCATACTAACCATAAACGGGATCACCGAGGTGGATGCAAACGTAAAAGAACTGGATTTGATCAATTCCTTTATCCAGCGCCTGAAAGCGAATCCGGAGATTTCAAACGACTTCCCGGATATCAAAAGCGGGCAGATTATCCGCCAAATCGTAAAAGATACCGCTATCTTTGAATTCGTAATCGAATGCTATACTCCTGAAGCATTAAGAGGTGGCAGATGAGAGAAAAATATCTTGTATTAATCATGGTGATGATAATCGCAACCGCCGTGTTTGTGATGCTTTCAGGGCGCACTTTGGATAAAAACAACCGCGCTGTCTTCTCCCTTGATGAGAAGATCAAAGTATCGCAAGAACAGCTCAATAGCGCCCGCATTCTGGACCAAGAGCTGAGCCAGTTTGCCCGAATCATCGAAAACAGCCTTTCCAGACAGTCGCAATTCAGTTTTGATGAGATCAACGATTTCAAGACCAAGATCGGTGAATTGGCACATCAACGTAAGATTACCATCAATAAGCTCTCCGATACCAATAAATGGGCTTTGCCGCATCTGATAGAATCTACCTACAATTTGGAGCTGGAAGCTACTTTTGTGCAGATTGGTCAATTTATCTCGGATTTGGAATCTCAGGATAATATCATCAAGATTCAAAGCCTGGATATCAGCCCTGTACAGGTAACCGGAGACGAAGCTGCCGGAGCGGATTCCCGCTATCGCATTCAGATCGAGCTCTCAATCTTCAAAGTGAAAAAGGAGGCCTAAACATGCAATACAGATTTGTGAAAGACCTCGCTATAGGACTCATCGTAATCCTTTTAGGATTCCTTGCCATCCGGCTGGTGATGACGCAAAACAAAGTGAATGCAATTCCGGATAACTCTATCTATACCAAAGAATCTGTATCCGATACCCTGATGAGCCAGATTCGCACTATAGAAAGCTCCATCCAAGACCGCAAGATGTTCGTTTTCAATTCCCGAAAAGACCCCTTGCGCCAAGGCAACATCATCAAAGACAAAGTGGATCGCGAAAAAGAATTCCAAGAAATGATTCGCAATACCTTCCGTCTTTCCACAACCGCCATTGATGAATATGGCAATCGCATAGCATATATCGAATATATGGATAAAACACATGAAGCACGTGTGGGCGATACCGTGGCAGGACGCCGCATTACAGAGATTAAAGAAAAAAGTATCCGCTATACTATGGGTGGGAATACCTACACGGCAAACCTGATGCCGCGCCCTGAAATGCCCAAAGAAGACCCCTATACCCTCAAAGGTCATAGCGGAAATTGGTAAATATAATGACAGTGGGAGAAAATATGAAACACATGCTTGTAGCTAAGCAATATCTGGGCTTAATCTTGGTGCTGCTTTTTGCCTGTTCAGCGCTCGTGGCTCAGAGTAATCAGAATAATCCAATGACAACCAAGGTGACTTTCAATGCCGATGACGCCACCTTATCCTCCGTACTCAATTCCCTGGCTCGCCTTTCCGGTACGAATATCGTATTGGCAGTAGAACAAAGCGGGGATAAGGATAAGCGCGATGAAAAGCGTGTTACCATCAATATCAAAGATGTGCCCATCGAAACTGCGGTTTCCCTGGTTGCAAAAACTGCTGGCCTTTCCTATCGCGTAATAGCTGGTAATACCTTTATGGTAGGCACCAAACAAAATATTACCGAAGAAGCTGGTGAAAGAAGCTATGTATTGCCTTTGAACAATTTGGATGCCAAAAAAGTGGCGGACGCTCTGCAAGGCACGGGTGGACAGATAGTACCTCTGGAAGGGCAGAATGCTCTGATGGTATTTGCCGATCCCGAAACCTTTGAGCAGATCAATACCTTGGTAAAAGGCATTGACGTGGATCAGAAGCAGATTGAGATTCGCGTGCGCCTTATCGAAGTAAGCCTTACCAATGCCAAGAAAGCCGGTATTGATTGGAGCCGCCTGAACCACCTTACCACCATCCTGGCAGAAGACCCCATTGGCGAGAATGGTGCGGGCTTGCCTTATAACTATTCGGACGCTACCGGATACCTGCCCCATGGCTCTCCGGTGGATTTTGAGAAGCTGCCGGATGACCAGTATTTCCAGAGAATCAATGGGCTGAAGAATATCGGTCATTTTAGCCGTCAGCTTACCGCCTTTGACGTAACCATCGATTGGCTTTTGGAAAACAACGCTGCCAAACTGCTTACCGATACCCGCGTAACTGCCTTAAACGGCGAGCAAGCTATGATCCATATTGGCGAAGTAGTTCCCTTTGTGGTAATGGACAACGACAAGCAAGTGCAGGTAGAGCGCGAGCAGGTAGGTATTATACTGGACGTAACCCCCACCGTAAATAAGGATGGAAATATTACTGCCCGCATCGCTCCGGAAGTAAGCTCTGTATCCGACCTCGTAGGTGGCTACGTACCTCGTACCAAAGTACGCAAGGTATCCAGCACTGTTACCGTGCCAAACGAACACAAAATCATTGTAGGTGGTCTCTTGCACTCCATCTTGAGCCAGCGCACCAGCAAAGTTCCCTTCTTTGGTGATCTCCCATTTGTCGGTCGTTTGTTCCAGCATCGCTACGAGCAGATCGAGAATACAGATTTGATTATCGAGATTACCCCTCGTTTGATCAGCATGACAGAAAAAGCTCCCGAAGTAAAGCTGGATGAGCGCCTTACACGTAGCCTCATCGAATATGAGGAAGAGGAGGAAGAATGAAAAGACTCCAAACAATCCTACCTTTATTAACCGTGATTGCGATAATCCTGGTAAGCCTTTCCGCTTCCTGCGATCGCCGCAATCCGCCTCCAATCCTGCCGCCGCCGGATCCCATCACCGATGTGAAAGATATCCGTATTATTCACAAGATGTTTGCCAGTCCTGATACCATTTATGCGGATCACAACATCACCTACTCCACCATTACCGTGGAAGTAAGAGATGGCGAAGGCTTTGGTGTGCCAAACCAGGTAGTACAATTTAAGGCTCACCCGATTGGACGCATCTTGTCTTATGTGTCAACCGATAGTACCGGTATCGCCAAATCCACCTTCTGGGATGATGGCGAGAACGGAGTAGCTACCATTACCGCCATTGTGAGGAAGTTTCACGATAGCGTGAGCGATTCCCTCTTAAGTGCAGATACCCTCTCCACCACAGTGGTAGTGGAAGAAACTCCGGAAGTAACCGACGTTACTCTGCATTTTGAAAGACTTGCGGATCCTTTCCCCATGAGAGTGGGTCAAACTGCTCCCATTTATGCCACAGCGCTGAATTCCACCGGCAATATCGTTCCGGATGGTACCAAGATTACCTTCCGTTGCCTAAAGGGCTTTTTCCAGGATATCGCCGGCAACAACCTGGGGCAGATGATTCACCAAGCTACCTTTGCGGGAAGGGCAGCTACCATCTACAATTCGGGCAGCTCAGCCACTACAAACCCGGAAAGTTCACCTGAGGTGGTTTCCGCACGCATTGGCAACGTTGTATCTTCCCGTAATATCGAAATAAGCCCCGGTACTCCCTTTAATATCGAATTGCGCTCGCTGGTAAAAGTAAACAATCAGGACGTTCCTGCCGATACCAGCCATGTGGGCAGCACAAACCAAATCTATATGGAATCCACCCTGAAGGATATGCACGGCAATACCTGCCACGGCTATCCCGTAAAGTTTACCACAGACCTGGGTTCCTTTATGAATACCACCCAATCCATCAGCATCCCCACCAATGAATATGGTGTATCCCGGGTGCGCTTTACCCCCGGTCTTTTCGCTGGTGCCGCCACCATTGCCGCTTCGGCAAATAACGACACCCTGAAGACCCAGATTATCTTTACCATTACCTCCGATGATATCTACTCTCTGGATTTTACCCAGCAGGGGCAGATAGTGCTAAACGTAGCCAATACTGGTGGAACTCAATCTGCCGTATTGCGTGTAAAGCTGCGCGACATCAATGGTAACTTAATTGACAAACCGCAGGAAGTATTCTTCCGCATTATGAATAGCGGCAGCAGTTTGCCTACAGGTGCAAACCTGAATAACTATCCTGCCAGCGATTCAGTGGGGGTTACCTCAAATGGAGGGGAGGCACAAGTCTCGGTAAATGCTGGTACGCAATCTGGCGTATTGGTGATCCGAGCCTCGTGTCTTACCGAAGAAGGTCGTTGGATACAAGCTACCAAGCCCAATATCCTGATCAACGCCGGACCTCCTTATAGCGTGGTGCCCTTCTGCGGCGGCTTCAATACCGGTACCAATATGGGCGGTGGTGTATGGCGCGTAATAGCTGGTGCTCATGTAAGAGACCTCTGGAATAACCCCGTGCAAGACCAAACCTCCGTATCCTTCGAGCTTTATGGTGCTTATGCAGCACCCGGATACTATCCTCCTACCGATGCCCAGATCGAATCCAACTCTTATGTAGGAAACGTGAGTGTAAATGGAGACTCGCTTTCCGGCGCAGCCTTTACCACCATTACTTACAACGGTATTCATACAAACGATATGCTTACCATCTATGCCCGCACCGGTGACGGCTTGGGTAATATAGTGGATAGCTTCCAGTCCATCCAACTACCGTTGAACGACCCGCGCTTTGAAATGCAGGTAATTCCGCAATTTGTGAACTTTGGTCAAAATGGCCCTGCAAACAAAGAAGCAGATATTATCTTTGCGCTTACCGATGGTCAGGGCTTGCCCATTACCGGAAGTGAATTAATTGTTACCAGTACGCGAGGACAGATAATCCTGCATCCGCAGCATTACAATTCACCGCAAAATCCTACCTACAACCAGGATCCGCCAAACTATGCCGATATTAGTATTCCCTACCAGATTACTACTTATGATGGTTATGCGTATGCCCGCCTCAAGGTATTTTTGGGTGAATTCCCTTATGGTGATGGTGAAACCAATACTCCCAGTACTACAGACGTAGCGATTACCGGAAGATTGCTGGGTACAAACATTCAGGCTACTACAAACCTGTTGGTGTACCGCTACAATCCTACGGCACCGTTCTAACTAATATAGATAATAGCGTGGGGGAGCGTCCCTCCCCCGCGCCTATCTAATATAGATAAGGAGATGAGATATAAACAAAGTAGTTGCCAGCGGCATACCCAGTTTAATTATTGTAAATAAAAGAACAAGGATATAGAAAAAGATGAGTTTCAACCCTCAATTTGCCCGGCTCGGAGAGGTACTCGTTCATGAGAACTTCGTAAGCGAGGATCAGCTCAAAGAATCGCTGATCAAACAAACTAATTTTGGCCTGAAATTGGGAGAGACCCTAATCAAATTGGGTTATCTTACCGAACGTGAACTGCTAAATGCCCTGCATGAGCAATTGGGCTACGACATTGTAAAAGAAACTGAATTGATGGATTTGGATATCAATGTGGTATCCTTGATTCCAGAACCTTATGCTTTGCAAAACAGGGTGATAGCGCTGCGTGAAGACGCAGATGGCGTGGTGGTGGCATTTGCAGACCCCGAAGACCTTACAGTTTTGGATAGCCTGAAAAAGCTCTTGGGCAAGCCCATCAAGCCGGAATTGATCGGCGATACCGTACTCCATGATACCATCGAGAAATATTACAAAAGCATCCGCACCACCACCCAGGTGGAGGATGCCGTAGGGGGCTTTGACTTTGTAGCAGTGGATGAAGACGAAAATGAAATCTCCATCTCTTCTGCTTCCAGCGATGCAGACGCACCCATTGTAAAGCTTTTGAACCTGATTATAAACGAAGCTATCAAAGCCAATTCCACAGATATTCACATTGAGCCGCTGAATAAAACCACCCGCGTGCGCTATCGTATAGACGGTGCTTTGCGCGAGGTAATGACGCCCCCCATCGGCATGCACGCCGGTCTCATCTCGCTGGTAAAGGTGATGAGTAAGCTGAATATCGCCGAACGCCGCTTGCCGCAAGACGGTCATATTTCCCTAAAAACCGCCATGAAGAGCGTTGACGTTCGTGTATCCATTACCCCCACGGTGTTGGGTGAAAAAGTGGTGATGCGTCTTTTGGACAAGGGAGATTTTGGTTTCAAGCTTAGCACTCTGGGCTTTGAAGAAGAAGATATGAAGATCTTTGATAAGATTATCCGCCGTCCTTATGGAATCATCATCGTATCCGGTCCTACCGGTAGCGGAAAATCCACCTCCTTACACGCGGCACTAAAAGAGATTCAACATATTGAAACCAATATCGTTACCGTGGAAGACCCCGTTGAATACCGCCTGGAAGGAATTACCCAGATCGAAACCAAAGAGCAAATCGGGCTTACCTTTGGCAGTGCGCTGCGCTCGGTACTCCGTCAAGACCCGGATATAGTGCTTATTGGTGAAATCCGAGACGAAGAAACTGCGGATATCGCTATCAAGTTTTCACTTACCGGTCACCTGGTATTTACTACCCTGCACGCAAACGATGCCCCTTCCACCATTACCCGTATGATCGATATCGGCATCAAGCCCTACCTGGTGGGTTCCTCACTTTCGCTGGTGATGGCGCAGCGGCTGGTGCGTAAGATTTGCCCATATTGCATTTCGGATTATACGCCTACCGAACAGGAAATAAGCGATGCCGAGCTTACTGAACAAGATATTGCCGCAGCCCAGTTCAAGATTGGTCGCGGTTGTGTTCATTGCGATAACACCGGTTTTGCAGGCAGAACAGGTATTTTCGAGCTGCTTACCGTGGATAAAGAAATCCGCCAACTTATCTATGATGGCGGAAACCAAGACCTCATTCGTGCCGCAGCCCTCAAAGCCGGGATGCGCACCCTGCACGATGCGGCAGTACATAAGATGATACGTGGGATCACCACCATTCGTGAAGTGATCAAGATGACAATCGTAGAATAAGAATAATTTAAGAAGGTACAGCTAATATGCCAAATTTCGCTTATATCGTTAAGGACGCCAAAGGCGCCCGAGTAGAGGGAATGATCAAAGCCGATACCCTCGATATGGCGGTGGATAAACTTGCCAAAGAAGGTTCCACCATCATTTCGGTAAGGGCTGCTGCCGAAGGTGCTTTCAAGGGCAAGCTCTCACTTTTTGATAAAGTGATGCTCGCCATTTACAAGTTCCGAACCGGCGTAAGCCTCAAGACCCTGGTATTCTTTACCCGTCAGCTTTCCACGATGTTTTCCGCGGGTCTTACCATCGAAAAAGCCGTTACAGACTTGGAAAAAGAAGAAAAGAACAAAAAGTTTGCCAAAGTGTTGCGCAAAATTGGAGATGATATCCGCAAAGGCTTCTCGCTTTCTGAAGCAATGGAGCAGCACCCCGGTGTATTCAATCCGCTTTATGTGGCGCTGGTGCAAGCAGGTGAAGTATCCGGTACCTTGCATACAGTATTGGATGAGCTCTCGGATTATCTGGAAAAGATCGAAGACACCCGCCGCAAAGTGATGAGCGCAATGGCATATCCCATCTTTATTTTGGTATTCCTTGCTATCGTGGTGGCAGTACTCTTTTACTACGTAATCCCCATGTTTGCCGGCGTGTATGAAAACTTCGATGCAGATTTGCCCGCTCCCACCATCTTGGCTATCAGCATCAGTGATTTAATTGTAAATAACGTATTCTTTGCCATTTTGGTGATAATACTCTTTTTTGCAGTGCTGTTTTTGCTATATCTTACAGACCGCGGACGCTTTGTCATGGATACCCTAAAATTGCGTACGCCGGTAGTGGGTGGCGTAATCAAAAACTCCATTATGAGTAAATTTGCCCGCACCTTTAGCATCCTGATGGCATCCGGTGTGCCCATTATGGAAACCATGGAGCTTACCGAAAATGTGGTGCAAAATGCCGTGGTAGAAGGCGCCGTGCGCCGTGCCCGCGTTTTGGTAAAAGAAGGCTATGGCGTGGCAAACGCGTTCCGCAGAACTGGTGAATTCCCGCCCACCCTCTTGCAAATGATGGCTACCGGTGAAGAAACGGGAGATATGGATAAGCTTTTGGGTAAAGCTGCCCAGTTTTATGAAAAGCTGGTAGATAGCGTAATCGACCGACTTACCTCGCTTATCGAGCCTCTGCTTATCGTATTGATGGCGGTGGTAGTAGGCGGTATCATCGTGGTGGTTTACCTTCCCATCTTCGATTTGGGAGACGCCTTTACCGCAGGTATCAAATAAGAACTGCTAAATAAATAATAAAAAACCGGCAATATCGGGTGAAACACCTGGGATTGCCGGTTTTTTGTTTATATACACGGATATAGCGGATTGCCTTGTACTTGATATAGGTTGACTCATTTTTGCAATAGAATTAGCATTGTTTAATAGGTGTTTTTGAGGGTTTTCTTAGGCATTGCCAAAATGATGAGCTGGTCTTATGTTATTTGAGATCAACAAACGAGCTTGAGGCTGTCCAGTAATACGAAAAACCACACGACAACAAGAAATGTCCACACCTGATATGTAGGGTTTCAATGCCTTGAACCCGCCGAAATTTATACCCAACAGCTAATCATTACGGATTGTGTATCAATTTATTACGGTGTGTGCTGCGCACACGCCTTATTAGAAGCGGGAGCAAAACCTTGCGCCCCTACATTCTCGTTTTGCTTGATATCGTTCTTGGTTTTGGAATTTCGGGACAGCCTCTCCGCTCGGCAGCCAAGCATGATATTCTCTGTTTAAACTTCCATCTTTTATGAGCTTATAAGATTATTTATACACGACATATTATTTAATCGTTTGCCGAGTATAAATCACCTCATTTGGTTCAATTATTGGTCAACCAATTTCAGTACGGGACACGCTTCCCCGTTTGCCTCCCTCACAATGCCCTCGTCTCTCCCCGTAAATTCTGGGTAGAGCTGAGGGCATTGTGAGGGAGGCAAACGAGTGAGCCACTGGTTATGAGCGTTCTAAAAAGGCTCTTTGCTACTCAAAATAACTGCGTATTTTCCTCACGCATAAAGCTAAACTTCCTGCCATAATCCTCAATCATCTCTTTCAAAGAGCGATTGATGCGCGGGGAGGGTGAATTTAGGATAAAGCAGGAATACACAAAGCTCTTCCTTTTCTGCCTTAGATTTAGGGTAAAACTCTTGTTTACGCGGTCCATATTGTGGGTACGGTAGGTATATTTATGCTTTTTCAGCGCTTTGAGAAAGAGTTCGCAAGCAAAATGCGAGGTGAAATACAAAAAGCGAATCTGCTGATTTTCACTATGCAGTTTTGCCAAAAGCCGGGGATTATATTCAAAATCCGAGAGCTGATCATCTGCTGCCTTACGGTCTTTGCGGTTAAAGCTTTGCAGGATATCGCCCATACCCAGTTTATGGCGCTTTAGCAAGTTTTCACAATGCAGGCGGGTGCGCGGCCAGCGCGGATTGTCCGGTTCAAATACCGCCTTTAATACATACCAAAAAAGATTGTGGATACTCCCGAAAAAAAACGCAAATTCTCCCTCTTTCAGGTCTTCTGCCTTGCCAGTGCAGAAGTTATAGGGCGGCGCAGTGCCAATGATCAGGGCGATGGCACCCTGCGGAATGTAGGGTGCAAAAGGATGATTTTGCTTTTCCAGCATGGGATATCTCCTTATCTTTCTTGCAAAACCAAGTATTTGGGAAGGGAAAAAGGTGTCAATAGCTTTGTTGGCTGCGCAGTTTAGAAAGTTGAGAATGTTTAGAGGGTTTAGAAGGTTGAGTGCTGCGACCCATTTTCATTTTTCAAACCTACACACCAGCCCATAATTAGTCATTGCGAGCTTGCGAGCAATACCGTCATTTTACATTTTACACTCTACATTCTACATTCCTTAGCTTGCGAAAGGCTCACAAGCAAAGTATTTCTATCGCCCTCTCAAACTGCCCCAGCAAATCCATCTCACTATCCAATTCAATAATGATCTTCAGCCCCTTACCCGCCTCAAAACGCAAAGGCTCGTCTATTTTCGCACTCAAGCGCAGGATTTCCTCTTTCGGCGGCGTATGCTGCGCGCTGTATTCCAAGCTCATAATGCCTTTTTTCACCGTGCAATACTTCAGATTCTTCTCCTTACTAAGTAGGTCAATCTTAAAGAATAATAGCAACCAACGCGCATTTTCGGGCAATTCTCCAAAACGGTCATATAGCTCCGTTTCAAAATCCGCAAGCTCCTCGATGGTGGTAAGTTCACCCAAACGCCGGTATATCCTAAGCCGCTCTTCATCGCTTTCAATGTATTCCAAAGGCAGATAGAGATCAAGCTCGGTACGCGTGGTTTGGCTTCCCAATTTTTTTTCATCTTCAAATAGCGAGATGGGTTTACCGTCTTCCACGGCTTTGATGGCATTGCCCAAAAGGCGGTTATAGTAATTAAAACCAATGGCTTGGATGATACCGCTTTGTTTGGTTCCCAGTATCGTTCCCGCACCGCGCAATTCCAAATCCCTTAGGGCGATCTGGAATCCCGCACCTAAATAGTCGTATTGGGTAAGCGCTTCAAGGCGTTTGCGCGCTACTTCGGTAGTTCCTTTTGGTATAAGCAGATAGGCGTAAGCGCGGCGATTGCTGCGCCCCACGCGTCCGCGCATTTGGTAAAGCTGGGCAATGCCAAAGGTATCGGCACGGTCGATCAAAATGGTATTCGCATTTGGGATGTCGATACCGTTTTCGATGATGGTAGTGGAGATCAACACCTGATACTCTTTTGCCACAAAGGCTTTCATCACCTGTTCCAGATGGTTTTCCGGCATCTGTGCATGCCCCACAATGAAGCTTACCTCCGGCATTTCGCGGCGCAATTCCATCGCCACGGTTTCGATGGTTTGCACGCGGTTATGCACGAAAAATACCTGCCCGCCGCGGTCGATTTCGCGGGTAATAGCATCCCGGATTACTTCCAGATCCCGATGGGTGATGATGGTGCGGATGGGCAGTCGCTCTTTGGGCGAGCTTTGCATTAGCGAAATCTCTTTTAAGCGTGCCAGTGCCATATTTAGGGTGCGGGGGATGGGCGTGGCGCTCATATATAGGGTATCAACTCGGGTTTGCAGGCTGCGCAGTTTTTCTTTGTGGCGAACGCCAAAGCGGTGTTCTTCATCGATAATGAGCAGCCCTAAGTTCTTGAAAGATACATCATTGGAGAGCATACGATGGGTGCCGATGGCAATATCTACCTTGCCGAAATGTAAATCCTCTAAATCCCGTTTGATCATTTCTTTGGAGCGAAAACGGGAAAACATGGCGAGACGGATGGGATATTGCGCATAGCGCTCTTTGAAAACGCGGAAGTGCTGCTCTACCAAGAGGGTAGTGGGTGCCAAAACCACAACCTGATAGCCACCCATTACCGCTTTGAAGGCGGCGCGGATGGCAACCTCGGTTTTGCCATAGCCCACGTCTCCGCAAAGCAGGCGTTCCATGGGGGCGGGGCGCTCCATATCATCTTTGATCTCCTGCGCTGCGCGCGCCTGATCCGGCGTATCTTCATAGATGAAAGATGTTTCCAGCTCTTCCTGCCACTCGGTATCCGCTTTGTGCTTAAGCCCCGGACGGCTGTTTCTGAGCGCATAAAGCCTTACCAAATCCGCGGCGATTAGCTCGATCTCGCGTGCTGCCTGTTGCTTGGTATTTTGCCATCTGGCGCTGCCCAGTTTATTCAGCTTCGGCGCTGCACCCTCTTCCGCCACATATTTGGAAACCAAAGCTAATTGGAAAGAGGGCACATATACCCGGTCGTCATTGGCATAGCGGAGAACGAGGCATTCCACCTCGCGCCCGTCCAGCCGAATAATCTTCAGCCCCTCAAAGATGCCGATGCCGTGATCTACGTGCACAATATAATCTCCGGGCTTGAGGTTTTCATAGTCAACGATGGTTTCGCCGGGGGCAAAGCGGGGGGCATAGCGCTTGCGTTTATAGCGGTTATAAATCTCGTGGTCTGTCCAAAATGCCAGGCGGATGTCTTTGATGTTAAATCCCGCATGCAATACGCCCAAATAGCTATTATATTCAAGTTCCTTGCCCACGCTTTGGCGAAAGCGCTTTTCTTGCGAGGCGTTATCGAAGAGCAGATAGTGCGTAAAACCCTCTTCTTGTTCCGCTATAATGCGCTGGGAAAGTAGCTCCAAATCCCCTTCAAAAGCAGGCTGCGCCTCGATGGGGGCATAGATGGTTTCGCCCTGCCCGCTCTGTTGGTATTCACTTTGAGAAAGGTACAAGCTCTGGCTGCTGGCAAGAAGCTCGTAATAAGCTGCCTCGGAAAGCATTAGCTTATCCGGCGGGGGCGTTTTGGCTTTGCTTTGGCTTTTTAAGGTTTTGCGATATTGAGCGTGGATTTGCTGACTGAGCGCTTCCAGTTCTTCCTGCACGTAAATGTAATTATTGAAGGCAAATATGCGGCTTTCCGGGGCAAAATAATCTGCAAAAGTGCTTAGCTCGCCGGTAAGCAACGGATAGTAATTCTCCATGCCCTCAAAGAAACCCTGCTCCCGCACTTTGGGGTAAATCACGGAACCGCTGGAGATATCGTCCAAAGAAAGCTCCCGCGCCGGAATGATGCTAAGTTCTTTTACTTCATCGCTGTAGGAACGCTGGGAGGTGGCAGAAAACCAGCGGATGGAGATGATCTCATCCCCCCAAAACTCGATGCGGGCGGGGTTTTGCTGCGTGGGCGAAAATACATCGAGGATGCCGCCGCGCTTGGCTGCCTGATACACCTTATCTACCTGATACTGAATATTATAGCCCATGCTAAAGAGCTTTTTGGTTAGCTCTTCGGGGTCGATTGTATCACCCTGCTTAAGGTGAAACACATGGCGGGAAAGGGCTGTGGCATTAGGAATTAAACGGCTAAAAGCGCGGATGGAAAGGGAATATACAGCCGGTTTATCCGCAAGCGCCGCCATCAGGGTAAGCATGCGTGTGGCACGGATCGAATAGTGCGGAGAGCGCTCTTCATAAGGAAGTATCTCATAATCCGGCAGATAGAAGGCATTATCGCGCCCAATGAAGCAAAGCAAATCTTCCCAGAGGTCTTCGGCAATGATATCATCCTGTGAGATGAGCAACAGGTTTTTCCCGCTTTTATGCCAAAGCTCAGATGCCACCAAAGCGCGCGCACTTTGGTTTAGTCCGGCAATTTGCATCCGGTCTTTGAGCGGATACAGCCCCCGAAAGAAGGCAGATTCCGAGAGTTTAGCGCTTATTTCATTGTATAGCATCGCTTAAAAAGGGTATTCCGCTAAGGCTTTACCTGCTATTTTGTTCTGGTTGCCGCTGCTTAAGTCCTTAATCAACAAGCTGTTTTCTTTTATCTCATCCTCGCCTAAAAGAATGGCATAGCGGGCGCCGCTGGCATCTGCCGCTTTCATCTGGGCTTTGAAGGAAGTCTTTTCGGGGTTGTATTCGGCGTAAAGTCCGCGCTTTCTTAATATTCTCAAGATTTCCATTCCCGTAGTTTGCGCTATTTCTCCCATGAGTACCAGATAGATGTCCGGCTTTAAGGGCTTTGCGATCTCTATCCCCTCTTTTTCCAAAGCCAAAAGCAGGCGTTCAAAACCGCCGGCAAAGCCGATGGCGGGGGTATCCTTGCCGCCTAATTGGGCGATTAGAGCGTTGTATCTGCCGCCGCCTGCCAGGGAGTTTTGCGCACCCAGGTCGTCGTAGATAATCTCAAAAGCGGTATTGGTATAGTAATCCAAGCCACGCACGATTTGGGGGTTAATGGTATATTCTATCTGCATGAGCTCGAGGTAGCCACAAAGCTGGTCAAAGTGCTCTCGGCAGGGTGCATCCAAATAGTCAAATTGCGAGGGTGCATCCGTGCGGAAAGCCTTGCAGGAGGGAACCTTGCAATCCAAAAGCCGGCGGGGGCGCAATTCATAGCGCGTTTTACAATCCGTACAGAGTTCGGATAAATGCGGTTTATAATACTCTCTTAGCGCTTTGTCGTAATCCAGCGCGCAAGTGCTACAACCTACGCTATTGATTTCGAGGCGCGCCTTTTTAAGCCCTAATTCAGAGAGGAAATCCATTTCCAGGGCGATTACTTCGGCATCGTAAAAAGGGTGGTTGCTGCCGATAAATTCCACACCGTATTGATAGAACTGGCGGTAGCGTCCGGCTTGGGGGCGATCGTAGCGAAACATGGGTCCCATATAGTAAAGCCGGCTGTGGGCTGCCTGCATGCCGAGGTGGTTTTCAATGTAAGAGCGCACCACGGGGGCGGTGCCTTCCGGGCGCAAGGCAAAGCTTCGTCCCTTTTGATCTTGAAAGCGGTACATTTCCTTTTGTACCACATCTGAACTTTCGCCGGAGCTACGTTCAAATAGCTCTGCCATCTCAAAGATGGGGGTGCTAATCTCTTCAAAGCCGTAATTGCTGGCAACTTTGTGAAAGCTCTGCTTTACATATTGCCATTTGGCGCTTTGGGGCGGCAGGATGTCGAAGGTGCCGCGCGGGATTTTATAATTCATGTTTACCTCTTGTGATATCTGCATATTTATAGGTCTTGCAATCTTTTAGGAGTTCCTCAGGGTATTTTACGTTTATCAAATATAAACCGCTGGCGGGAACCGTAAAGACCAATCTTTGGCGGGGGTTTTTGTCTTTTAAAAGCTGGCTAACCGTCTCTGGCTTTAGCCCGAAATGGGAGATATTGATCAAGGTGCCCACAATGCGGCGCACCATATTGTGTAAAAAGCGGTCTGCCTTTAAGCTAAAGCAAAAGGCAAAATCGTCTTCGGTGATTTCCAGCTCTTTTAGCTCACAAATGGGGTTTGGAACTTCCGGATTGTAGCGCCCAAAACTGGAGAAATCCCATTTGCCAAGGAAGTAAGGTGCGGCAGCCTGCATGGGCTTCAGTTGCGCCCTGAGCTGGGGAACGTAGCCGCTGTAATTTCGCCGGAAGGGATCAGCCTCTTTCGCCAGGATATACAGATACTCGCGCTCGTATGCCTGATAGCGGGCGGAAAGGGCATCGCTAACGGGGGTGATTTCCACTACCTTGATGTCATTTGGCAGCCAGCGGCTAAAGGCTTTAAGTATCTGATACTCTTGCATCTTGCCCGTGTATTCAAAATGCGCATATTGCCCCAGGGCGTGTACTCCGGCATCCGTCCTGCCGGCGGCGGTAATCGAGGCTTCTGTATCTGAGAATTGGGCTAACGCTTTTTCCATTGTTCCCTGAATGCTGCGTCCGCTTGCCTGCTTTTGCCAGCCAATGAAGTTTGTGCCATCGTATTGTATTTTAATCAGGTAGCGCATTGTATCCGCCTTAAACGTTGCTGAGTAGCACCAAAAGAGAGAGAAAGCCCAGTCCCAGCGCATTGGCGTGTTTATTGGTATCTGGGGCGGCTGTTGCCTCTGCTATTGCCGCTTCGGTTTTGGCGTTAATCGCATCGCTTTTCTGGTGTACCGCAGCGCCGGCTTGCAGCGCTTTATCCACTATCGAGCTTAGTTCGGCGCTGCCTTCTAAATTGCGGAAGGCACTTAAGTATTCTTTTAGGAAGTAAAAGGTATTTAAGATAAAGCTAATCAGGCGTTTGCCCATTTTGCTAAGCAGGCAGAAACGGCTTTGATAGAGCAAGAGCTTTTTATCCACGGCAGCCCAGCAAAAGACCATCACCAAAAGCAGATACAGGATGCGCCCGCTAAAGAGCAGTGCATCGGGAAAATCCTGCCCAAAGAGCGTGGCAAATAGCCAATAGCCGGTAAAAAAGATGAGCAGCTTGCGCAGGGCAAAGAGTAGCTTGCTGTACAAGGACTTATCCAGCAGCATAAAGAGCAGATAAAGGCTGGATTGATAGGCAAGCTGGCGAGTATTTAGCTCGAAGGCGCTGGCAATACCGGTAATAAAGATGCCGGTTTTGAGCGCAAGATGCTGCTGGCGGATGAGTTCTGGCTTCATTCAGGGCTGGGTTCTTCGTGCTCTTTCGGCTTGATGATATCCGGTGGCGGGCTTTCCACTTCAGCCTCGGGAAGGCTTATGCTATCCGGGGCTTCCGCTTCTGTTTCGCTGTTGGTTTCTACTGTATGCAACAAGCTATCCGGTGGCTCGCTTTCATCTATATTGTTAAATTGCAATAAGGTATCTGCCTCTGCGTCCACAGCGTCATCCATGCTTTGTATTAAAGTATCGCCAAGGGCTTCTGTATCCAGGCTAAGAGTGGAATCCGCAGCGGCAAGTTCAGCTTCTACCGCAGTGCTATCCGGCAAACCGCTATCGCGCAGGAGATACTTTGCTCCATCGTAAAACCTGCGAACTGTTATGCCGTAAACTCCAGAGTCGCTCGTGTTTAGCACTTCTTGCAGATACTCCTGGGCGCGCGTAGTATCTGGCGCTTCAAAGCTGTAATACCAGCCCAAACGGTAGAAAGCGCGCAGTTTCAGCTCCGGGTAAGGGGATTCGGTAAAGCTTTCCATGCTTTGTACCAAGGAGTCCGGTGCTTCGGGGTAATAACCCAAAGCGAGGTCAAAGGCTTCTTCTGCCGCCTCTAAATCCGGATCGATTAGTTGCGGAACCTTGCCGTTTTTGATGGAAAGCGCTGCGCGGGTGTAGATATTGCGCGGGAAGCCTTCCTGCATAATGGCAAGGATGCTTTCCGCTTCCTCGCCATCTTTATCTTTTTCGTGGTAAAGGCTGTAGATGGAGAAATAGCAGAAGGGGAGTATCTCATCCTGAAAGCGCATTAACGTGGTTTCAAAGGGGGCTAATCGCTGCGTAATCTGCTCTTTTTGGGCTATTGCCTGCCTGCGCAGTTCCAGGGGGTCATCGCTTTTTATCTCCTCTGTTTCTACAGCTTCGCTTTCTTCTGCTGCTTCTGTTTCTTCTGCTAATTCAGCATCATCTTCATATTCGTCAATATCAGGCTCTTGCCGCAGGCTATCCGCTTCCGCTTTGCCCTCATCTTCAATCTCTTCTATCGCTTCTATCTCTTCTATCTCTTCCTGCTCTTCTTCGGTGCGCATATCCTGCAACAGCACCTCCGGCAGGGCAGAGAGGCTATCTATTAGAGTAGCTATCTCTTGCAGCATCAGATTCAAGCTATCCTGTTCAGCGATCAAGGCATCGTATTCATCTATCACTATTTGGTAAGCAGCCAGAGCGCTGTCCGGCATTGCCAGAGGATTGATAAAGTATTCTGCCTTCAGGTAATAGTAGTCTAAAAAGCCCTGTAAATTGCTGCGGCTATCCAGTTGTGCCGGAGCTTTCATCTGTGTAAGTGCGGAGGCAATCGTGGCGCCCGTTTCGGCAAAGAGGGATTTATTATACTCGCTGCGAACGCGGTTGAGATGCGGCGTGGCTTTATCGATATCCCCTTCCTGGAAGTAGAGATACTCGCCCCAATAGTAATATGCCGCAGCGGCTTGCTCTGTGCGCGGATAGCTTTTGGTTACATCTTCCAGCCCTTCCAATCCGGCTTTTATATTGCCTTTGCCCAAAAGGATGCGGCTGTTCAATACCTTTGCCTGCGAGAGTTTGTCGGGGCGGATTTCATTGCGAATGAGGGATCTGGAGATTTTGAGGGCGCTGTCGTAATCGCCTAATTCATATTGGCAGAGGGCGATATAATAGCTGGCTTCCAGCTTCATCTCTTTGGCGATGCCGCGGGTCTTTTGGAAGGTTTGAAACTCTGCCAAAGAGCGCTCAAAATCCCCCTGCATGTAGTAGTTTTTGCCAAAAAGGAAGAAGGCTTCTTTGAATTCCGGGGTCTTGCGGTAGTCTGCAATGATCTTTTGCAGCCAGTATTGGGCGCGATGATAATCCTTGTCTTTGATCTCGTAATCTGCCAAAACGAGCAGCGCGCGGGGGTGGTATTTGTAATACTTCGGGTCGCGCACAAAACGCTCCAAAAGTGCTTCCGAGGCTGCTACCTGATTGATTTCGCGCAATACTTTGGCGAGGTAGATATTCGCTTCGGGGATGTGTTTGCTATCTGGATAGCCCCTTATTACGCCCTCAAAGGCATCCTTTGCCTGGAAAGCGGAAT
The DNA here is from genome assembly GCA_028695495.1 of Candidatus Cloacimonadota bacterium. Taxonomy (GTDB): domain Bacteria; phylum Cloacimonadota; class Cloacimonadia; order Cloacimonadales; family Cloacimonadaceae; genus UBA5456. The sequence continues at coordinate 26,217 of JAQVIX010000019.1, forward strand.
TGCCCTTGTAATACAGTGCGCGTCCCATCAGGAAGAGGGCGTTATCGGCGCGGCGGCTGGGCTTTCCCTGCGAGAGGATGATGCCGCATTTGCGGATGCACTTTGTATATTCATCCACTGCCTGAGGGGTGGGGCGTCCATTTACGTTCAGCGCCCGCGCCTGCGCCGCCTTGAAGTAGTTTTGTGCATTATACATCGTGTTATCAATGCCGCATGCCACTATCAGGAGGCTAATTATAGCTAAACTAAGGATTCTTTTCATATATTCAGGATTATTTACCGCAGTAGGCTGTCAATCTATTTTTCCGGTTAAGGCTTCCACGGCGTTTAGGATGGCAGCGTTTTTTAGCATAGCATTTGCTTTTTCCATGTCGATATACATCACACGGTCTTTACCCAGGCTTTCCACCTCCTGGCGCAGTACCGCTTTCGCCTTTTCCAAAGCGGGGGAGCTGGGCTGTTCGCGCTTGTCCAGTGCAGTAGCGGCGATAATCCATTCAATTGCCAATGCGTTATTTACGTTATCCATAATTTGCAAAAGCTTAAGCGCCGAAACTGAGCCCATGGAAACGTGGTCTTCCTGATTTGCCGAGGTGGGGATGCTATCCACAGAAGCGGGATGCGCCAGCACTTTATTCTCCGAAACCAATGCCGCGGCGGTAAGCTGCATAATCATAAAGCCAGAGTCCAGCCCCGGACGCTCTGCCAAAAAGGCGTTTAAGCCTCTGGAAAGCGCGGGGTTTAGCATTTGCTCCACGCGGCGCTCGCTGATGTTTGCCAGTTCAGAGATCGCCAGCCCAAGGGTATCCAGTGCGATCGCCAAAGGCTCACCATGGAAATTACCGCCGGAGATTACCTTGCCCTCATCTGGGAAGATGAGCGGATTATCCGTGGCGCTATTGATTTCTATTTCCAATACTTTGCGGGCATAAGAAAGCGCATCGCGCACCGCACCGTGCACCTGCGGAGTGCAGCGCAGGGAGTAAGCATCCTGCACGTTTTCGCAATTCAGGTGCGAAGCTCTTAAAGGACTATCTGCTAAAAACTTATAGAGATTGGCAGCGGAGGCTTTTTGCCCCGGATGTGCCCTGAGGGAATGAACAAGCGGGTCAAAGGCATTTGGCGTGCCTTTCAGTGCGTCTATGCTCATGGCGGCAATGATATCTGCCTGCTGGGCAAGGCGTTCCGCTTCCAGTAATGCCAGTGCACCAATGGCTGCCATTACCTGCGTGCCGTTATTTAGCGCAAGACCTTCCTTGGCAGCAAGTTGGATGGGCTTTATTCCCGCTTTCTGCATGGCGAGTGTGCCGGGCATTCTTTCGCCCTGATACATGGCTTCACCTTCGCCGATCAGCACCAAAGCGAGATGGCTAAGCGGGGAGAGATCGCCACTGGCGCCCACGCTGCCGCGCCGGGGAATAACGGGATGTACGCCTTTATTTAGCATCTCAATCAAGCTTTCTAAGGTTTGTAAACGGATGCCGGAGTGCCCTTTGGCAAGCACCGAGATGCGCAGCAGCATAATGGCGCGGGTGATAGATTCACTGTATATTTCGCCGATACTTACGGCATGGCTGCGTATGAGATTGAGCTGTAATTCCGCGATATTTTCGGGGGGAATGGTAACGGTGCTGAACTTTCCGAACCCGGTGGTAAGCCCGTAAACCACTTCGTTTCTGGATATTACGCCATCTACGTAGTCGCGGCATTTTTGCACCTTTTGGGCGCTGGCTTCGGATAAACGAATCTGCGCCTGCCCCAAGGCGATTTGCTCTACTTGCTTGAGTTTCAGGCTATTGCCATCAATGATGATTTCTTGCATTTCTATCCTCTTATTTGCTTAAATATTATCTTAAGAATTATGAACAAAGATTGTAGCAGCAACATTTTGTCAAGAACGAATGGCGGGTTTTGGGGCTGCTTTAGCCATGATTGCCACAAAATTGGCAAAAAAGCGCAGAAACCGAACCTTGCGCTGGATACTAAGGTGTTTTGGCTTAGCGAATTGCCATTACTTTATAGAATCTGCGGGGCAGCTCTCCAACCGGGCAAAGCCAGGTGTGGTTTGTAGTAAAAGTCCCATGAGAAGTAATCTCAGTATAAACTCCGCCCGGCTCATCGGCAGCATAGATTTTGTAGGAAGTGGCGCCTGATACCGGCGTAATCTGAAGCCTTATATTATTGTCATTTTGGCTGATGAGCGCCGTGGTGGCAACGGGTTCTGGACTGGGAATATACACCCTGCCCAGAGGGGAATACATGCTGTAGCCGCTGCCCAGGAAGTTGCGCAAGCGATAGTAGTATGTGGTGCCGGCGTTTAAGCCGCTTATCACCTTGAACGAAGCGGTGCCTGCATTGTAGTTATTGTATCCTGGCAGGAAGCTGCTAAAGAGGCTATCTGCAGAAACTTGCAGATAGTAGGCAGTGCCGGTGATTGGCAGACTCCAATTTGCCACAAAGGAGCTTTGCGAGATATTGCTGGCTTCCAGCGGCACCGGCGTCCAGAGGTATTGGGCAAATTCCGGATGGTCGATAAAGGGATTGCGATTGCCCTGCCGCTCGTAAATGCGGTCGTTACGCTGCCGTTCGCGGGCATCTACAGGGTCGCTATTATGCCACTGCAAGAGCGTGGAAAGCTTGCCATAATAGGGCTGTCCGGTGGGCGAAGTATTTACGCTATCTACTAATTCCAGGTCAAAGGAAGTATCCGTAGCTTCATAGCGCACAGCCATATACATCAGCATGCGCGCCACGTCGCCCTTATCCTCATCGCGCGGCTCCCAGCTATAAGTGCTGCTGAAGTTTCCCGTATTTCCGCTGTAGCTGCCATAAGGAGAGCCATCAATATACAGCGTGCCGCCTTCATCGAAATCTTTATTGCCCTTGGCGGAATTAACCGTGGCGTCGCAGGGGCGTAGATGGTGCAAATCTGTGCCGGCAGGGCGGCTTTCGCCAAAACCGCCATGGGATTTGCTCCAGGTATGTTCGCGGTTCCATTGCGTAGTGCCGCCGCCGTAGTGGGTCTTGGGAACGCTCCAGCCGGTATAGATTTCGATGATATTATTGCTATTATCAGGGTCTTCATCTGTATAACGCAGCTGCGTCCAGAGCGCATCGTAGCTGTATTCGGTAGTGTGGGTGGTTCGGATCAATTCGTGCAAATCCGCTTTCAAGGCAGTGCCATAGCCGGAAATGCCGCTGTAATAACCGGTAAATTGCTCTGGCAAAGTAGTAAAGAAAGCGGGGTTGCCGGTGGCGGTATTACTCAAATACAGGCTCTCGGCGCCGTTGCCATTAGCTTCGAAGATGCGGAAGTGATAGGTGGTTTCGGGCTGTAGATTATCTACAAAAACTCCGTTGTAGGGCAAGCCTTCGCTATATTCGGTAGCGCCGTTGTAAATCACTTGCTGTCCATAGCCTTGATAACTGCTATTGGGCGTGGGGTCTGTGCCATCGGCAGGTGCGGAAAAGTAATTGCTGGTGTTCATTATCACCACGCGGCGCGCGCCATTACCGGGCGTCCATTCCAAATTGATGCTATTGGTGCCGATAGAGGCTTCGATGTGGCTGGCGGGCAGAGTGGGAGTATAAAGATTGGCGGTGAATACGCTGATGATATTGGAATTATCGCTTGCGCCAAAGGCGTTTTCGGAGCGCACTACATAGTAGTATTCGGTATCCGGCTGCAGATTGGAGAAGATATAACTGGTTCCGGCGCCAACACTTAGGTTTTGCTGCACATAGTGAATGCCGCGGCTTCCGAAAGTATGAAAGCCCAAATAGTTTGCAGTATCAACTGGAAAGCTAAGCCATTCTGTGCCTAAAGTGCTGAAAGTAGCGGGGTTTACCGTAATGCCAGAGCTTACTTCCGCTTTACGCACCAGAGTTTGGTCTTTGGTGCTGATATTGCCCGCTATCCAGGCGCCGCCGGCAGGTTGTTCGCCAATTACGCCAAAGATATCCACATACGCATCTGTGGAAACCTTATACAGCGCAATGGCATCATCGCCATTATAGCCCAAAACTCCCCCATTTTGCGTATAATCTGCCACACCGGTAATGCTTTGATTTGCTGCACTATGCGCAAGAACATATACCTCGCCATCGGGCAGCAAACCGCTTAAGCTAAGCTGACTATTTACGTTGCTATTGCCATTATTAAATAGCTGCACCCTGTAATCGCCCAGATTCACCGTTGCCCCCGTGCCATTAAATATTTCCAGGGCTTTGTTATTGCTTGTGCCCTCGATATATTCGCTAAAAAAGAGATCGCTGGCGGCATTTGAGCTGCTAAGGGTATAGAGGTCAAGGCGGTAATTTGTAGCGCCGGGTACCGCTAACCAGTTTGCCTTGAAGCTATTAGGCGTAATATCTGTGGCTTCCAGGGCGAGGGGTGCCGCCGGAACTGCCGGCGTAAGCACTGCTCCAAAAAGCATCACCTGTTCAGTTATGCTCCCGCTGTTTATGCTTATTGTTTCATCATAATTGCCAATACTCAGGTTTGCCTTTAGCCTTACGTAGATGCTGGTGGGCGCTAAAAGCTGCGCTACGGGGCTAAGGCTTAAGCTATTGCCAAAACCACTATTAGGCTGCAACGAGATTTCATAGCTTGGCGGTGCTGAAAGCTGAACTGCCGCATTCAAATGCTCACCGGAGAGGTTAAAAGCTTGCGCGTCTGAAGCTCCCATCCCCCAAAAGTAAGTAAATCCGGAAAGCTGCGGTGGATTGATGCTAAGCTCCGGCTCGGTGGGAGATTGATATTCAGTCCAAGTGAAATCATCCACCATAATGCGTTCGGTATTGCCATTGGCTTTCAGGCGGATCCGGATATTATTCATATTGCTGTCTATAACGCCCTCAAAAAGCTTCCAATCGCTGGAGTTATCCAGACTGGCGTTGTTGATCAAAGCTACCAGATGCCAACTCTCACCATCTACCGAATATTCTAAATTGTAGTTTGGTGAAGGGCTGCCATCCCAGCGCCGGATTTTCAGGCTAAAAGTGCTTACGCCCCCGCTCGCGATGGTAATTACCCAATCTACAGAGGCGTTATCTCGCAAGCGCCAGGCATAATTGCCAAAGGTTTTGGGAAAGCCATCCTGCGTGCCGGAAGTTTCCCTGAGCGCTGGACCGCCCGTGGCGGAAAAGACGCCATCTGTATAAGTATGTTCAGATGAATAGCTGGCAAGGCTGCCTGCACCTATCCATTTGCTGCTATCATCAAAATCTATGGTTGTTTGCCCCCAAAGCAGCGTGGCAATCAGGGCGATTAGAATCAGGCTTAATCTTTTATTTGGCATTAGATATAGCTCCATTTTCATTGTTAAATACACTTTAATCTCCGGCGGACTTTGGTCAAGCAAAATCCTGAATCTTCATGCGTGGGAAAGCCTAAAAGTATCTCCTCCAATCTGGAAGCATTTCAGTGAGTTTGATGAAATGGTGGGAGGCTGTCCCGAAATGCCAAAACATGCACGATAGCTAACGAATTGAAAATGTAGGGGCAGACCAATGTGTCTGCCCTTTGGCTGGGCAGGGGTGAAAAGCGCACACCGTAATAAATTGATACATAATCCGTAATGTTTACCTGTTATATATAATTTTCGGCGGGTTCAATGCCTTGAACCCCTACATTTCTGGAGTGGACATTTCTTGATATTGTGTTGTTTGTATATTACTGGACAGCCTCCACCGTAATAAGTTGATACTGAGTCCGTAATGCTTACCTGTTGCGTGTAAATTTCGGCGGATTCAAGGCATTGAACCCCTACATTTCAGGTGTGGACATTTCTTGATATTGTGTTGTTTGTATATTACTGGACAGCTTCAAACCTAAGGTAATCAATGCATTGACTTAAGAAAACCCTTTCGGCTAAAATAGTATAAGACAAGTAAATCGTTCATAACTCGTTAATATCCCGTTATTTACACGGCGAATGGACGGGGAAGGGATGGGGAAGCACCGCAAATACACTAAATAAACAAATATCGAATCATGAACCGTGGGGCTGGATTCTTGGAGCAATAAAAAGGTTCCCACTTATTATTTCGGGCTTATCCAGGGGTATTAATTGGCTTTACTAAGCAAATCCTAAATCCCCATCGCATACTCCAGCGCTAAGTGGAACAAAAAATGCAACTTAGATAAGCAGTTAAGCAATGGAGAATGTAATGAGACGCGCTAAATATTTATTCATAATAATGCTGCTGCTGTGTGGTAGCGCTTTTGCCGCCAGCCGGGACTGGGACCTCACTCATGCCCGTAAATACAATAATATTCAGAGATATAGCCCCAAGTATCAGGCTGCAAGAGCGGATAGCGCCACCGGCTTTGATGTACAGAAATATGAGATTACTCTCAGCATTTCCCAAGACCCGAACTACATTCAGGGCAAGGTATTAGCCACCGTTTTAGCGGAAAGCGCTTTGCCCAGCATCACTTATGAATTGGTAGGGCTTACAGTAAGTGGAGTAAAGGTAAATGGCAGCCCCAGCACCTATACGCATGCCAATGGATTGCTTACGATTCCCGTGAATGCCCAGATGAATGATACTTTCACCACCGAGGTTTTTTATAGCGGCACGCCCCAGCTTTCCGGTGCGCCTTACAATTGCGGGATGATATTCCGCAGCAATGCCATCTTTACCATTTCCGACCCCGATGCCGGTCGTTTTTGGTGGCCTTGTTATGACCATCCCTGGGATAAAGCCGTAATAGACCTTATCATCACCCTGCGTAGCGATTGGAAGGTGGCAGCTAATGGCTTGCGCGAGAGCATTATCGATAACGGCGATGGCACCAGTACTAGCACCTGGCGCGGCTCGCATCCCATGACCACCTACCTCGTGTGCATCACCGCCGGTCCTTATGTGGAAATCCCGCAAACGGCGTTAAATGGCGAGCTTCCCATTCTCAATTTCGTTAGCTCCAGCCAATACAATAATGCGCTTACCGATCTCTCGCGTTTGCCGCTGATGATAGATTATTATAGCGAGCTTTTTGGCACTTATCCCTTTGAGAAATATGGCAATGCCACGGTGAATATGAGCACCTTTGGGGCGATGGAACACCAAACCATGACCACTTTGGGAAATTACATCATTACCGGCACCCAATCGCAGGAGCTGGTGATAGCGCATGAGCTGGCGCATCAATGGTTTGGCAATGCTGTAAGCTTCCTGGATTTCCCAGACGTATGGCTTTCCGAAGGCTTTGCCACCTATAGTGAACACCTCTGGGTGGATAAAACCGAAGGCTGGCAAAGTGCCTGCGATTACGTGCTTTCCAGCTATCATAACTACTACAAAAACTGGGAAGCGAATCGCACCCCGCCGGCTATTTACAATCCCGATTTTGCGAATTATTTTAGCCCGCCTTCTTACGAAAAAGCTGCCAGCGTTCTGCACATGCTTCGGCTGAAGATGGGCGACCCCCTCTTTTTTGAGTTCCTGCAAGATTGGTTTGCCACCTATAAACACGGCAATGTAATTACTTCCGAGTTTCAGCAGATGGCAGAAACGCACTTAGATCAAGACCTTACCCAGTTCTTTCAGCAATGGATTTTTGGCACGGGCATCCCCAGCGTGCAGCTTACCCCGCTGCTCAAGCCCTCTGCTCAACAGATGAAGGTAATTGCCACCAGCACTTCGCCTACCGCTACCGATTTCGTGGTGGATTTGCCGCTCAAGCTTACCCAAACCGCCGGTGCGGATTCCCTGCTAATCACCGCCAGCCCAGAGGGGCAGAGCAATCTCTTTGAGGATGTGCAGAGCTTTGGCGAAATTATCCCAAACTACCATAACTGGACTCTGCTCAAAGAGATAGAGATCATCAGCCCGCAGCTTACCCGCGCTTTGGGCAGCTTTGAAGCTATAAAGCTATATTGGCAATCCTTTAGCGGTGCCACCGGATATCAGGCATATTACCGCCCGCTGGGTAGCGAAAACTGGCTACCGGCAAATCAGGGCGGGACGAATCATCTCAATTCCTGCTATGTAATTGGCTTGGATAGTGGCATGGAATACGAGCTAAAATTGATAGCGCTGATGCCGGATGGCTTTCAAAGCCTGGATTCTAATGTTTTAAGAGCCACAACTAACGTTCTGCCTTTTACCTATGAGCTTTTGGTGGTGGATGAAACCCGCGATGGCAATGGCAATCCCTTGAACCCCACCGATGAGATGGTGGATACTTTCTATGCCGCTGCTTTGGCAGAGCACGAGTACCACGAATGGGATGTAGCCGCTGAGGGTTTGCCCAGCCTGGAAGTATTGGGAAATTACCGCACTACCATCTGGCATGCGGATGATAATAACCAAAATCTCGCTTGGGAAATGGAAGATACCCTCATCGAATATCTCCACAATCGGGGGAATCTCATCATTGGCGGTTGGCGCTGCGCTGCCAGCTTTAGCGATGATTTCTGGAGCTTTGTAGCGCCTCACACTACTCGCTATTACGATCAGGCGCCCTGTTTGATCGGCGTTTATGATACGGAGTTTCCTGATCTTACTTTGGATCAAAGCAAGCTCCCCGCTGCCTGGAACGGAATGCTGCCCATGGTATCCACTTTTAGCGGTAGTATCCACGATTTCTATCAAGTAGATATGCCAGAAGGCTTTAATGGTACAGGGAAGTGCGCTGCTACCCGCATTGGAGACCGCTCCTGGTTCATGGGCGTGCCGCTGTATTATTTTGAACAGCAAGGCGTAAAAGAGCTATTAGATTTCTTTATCCTGCTTACCAATACCGCAATATCCG
>JAQVIX010000105.1 GCA_028695495.1 Candidatus Cloacimonadota bacterium
GGCACCGCTATCGAACTCGCCAAAATAGTATTGGCAGGCAGCAGCCGTAAGCGCAAGGTGGTATGGGACAAACTGGAGCGCAAGCCAGAAGCGGATGAACTCCATTTTGCCAGCATCCGCGGCGGGCAGATCCCCGGCACCCACGCCCTTGCCTTTGATAGTCCGGCGGATACCATCGAGCTTAGCCACACCGTGCGCAACCGCAGCACCTTTGCCATGGGCGCCTTATCTGCCGCACAGTGGATAAGTGGCAAACAGGGCATATATAGCTTTAGCGAAGTAATAGGAGAAATCCTGTGTTAATCCCCTTTTGCAAGATGCAGGCGCAGGGAAATGACTTTGTAATCCTTTCCGAAATGGAAGAGGAACTGCCGCAGCTTGATTGGGAACTATTTGCGCGCACCGTGTGCATGCCCCATTTTGGCATTGGTGCAGATGGCGTGGTATTGCTAAAAGCCGCCGCCAAAGCCGATGCAGAGATGATCATCTACAATGCAGACGGCAGCCGCGCCAAGATGTGCGGCAGTGCCTTGCGCTGTATTGGGCAGATGCTATATGAAAGCCAGGGCAGGCTGCAATACAGCGTCCAAACCGATAGCGGGCTGAAAGAAGTAAACATCCTGCCGGAAAGCCAGCAGATAATAGTAAGCTTGGGGCAGGCAAAGATGCTAAGGCAACGCCTTGTAGTGGAAAACTTTAGCGGAGATTTGGTAGATATTGGCAATATCCATTATGTAAACTGGGTGGAAGATCTGGAAGAGGATTTGCCCCGGCGCTATGGTGCAGATTTGGAAAAGCACGAGCTTTTTCCGGAAGCGCCCAATATCCACTTTGCCCATGTAAATAGCCGCGATTTTATTCAGATGAATACCTGGGAACGCGGTGCGGGGGCTACCCTGGCATGCGGCACAGGTGCTGGTGCCACAGTATTTTCCGGCATTCAGCGCGGGCTATTGGATACTGAGGTAAGGGTACAGGTTGCCGGCGGGGTGCTGGGCGTAAAATACACAGAAGATACGGGTGATATACTGCTCTTGGGGCGCGTGGAAAAGGTATTTTCCGGAGTGTTTCCATGGAAAAGCTCGGTAAATACTTTTTAGATTTGCGTCTGGAAAGAGGCATATCCTACGCCCAGGTATGGGATGATTTGCGCATTAGCGAAAGCCAACTAAAAGCGCTGGAAGAAAACCGCATCTTTGATCTGGGAAATTACGGCTACGTTCGCTCCCTTATCTATAGCTATGCCCGCTATCTGGAGGCAGATTTGGATATGGTACTATCGGAGCTAAAAGTGCTAATGCCCGAAACTACCAAACAAGCTTTCAAACCGCGGCGGGATATCAGCGAAAAGAAAATCCTGCTTTCTATCAATTTCTTTTGGACGCTGGGTATCATCATCTTTGTAGCCATCTTAGGCTCCATCCTGTGGCACGCTTACCGACATGGACACCTCAAAGCGCCGGATTTCTTTGTCAAAGAACGGGTGGAAGTCCCCAGCAAAGAGGAAAAAGAAGTAAGTAAAACAGCAGCAAAACCGGATAGCCTGCGCCAAAGAATGCGCGAGCTAAGCGAAAGTATAAAAGACGAGGGCAGTATCTCCAAAAGCAGCAGAAAGAGCATCCCCCGCGATACCACGGATTATATAGGGAATATCTTGGGCAAGAGTCCAGTGAATGTGCCGATTAATTGAGAGGTGTTAGGGCAGGTTGCAGGTGGCAGGTTGCAGGGCGCTGCGCTCGTTACGAACATTGTTTGTTGTTTAGTTGCTTGGTTGATTAGTGTTTAGGGCAAAGAGAATAGGTCGAAGGGGTTGAGATGAAAGGGTTGAGAGAGTTTAGAGGGTTTAGAGCAGCATCTGACAACTGACAACTTCTAACCCTGCGCAGCGTAATTCTACACTCGACACTTTACATTTCTCCCGCTTCTTCTTCCGGCATCTCCAAATCCGGCAATTCCCGCATCTTCCGTTTCCGTTTATATGCGATAATAGGCAGGCTAAATGCCAAGAGGATAAAGATAAGGCTATTGATCCCCACAAAGAGGTAGAGATAGCCCTGCCGCCGGCTATGCCTTTCAAAAAGCTGATTAAAATCGTATAAACTAAGCTGGTAGCTATAGATGAAGGTAGTGCCAAAGTGGCTCTTCTGCCCCTTGCGATAGTTCTGCGATACCCTGCCCCAAAACTCTCCCCATGCCTTGGGATATTCCTGCTCCATATAGCGCAGCGCCATTGCCGAGAACTGATAAAAGGGTGCCCATTCCTCTTTGCGGCTGGGGTAGCGGTAGCTATGCCGGAAAAGCTCCCCTTTTTGCCCCCAAAAGCTATGCCGGATATACATCAGATAGCGTTCATAGCCAAATTGCTGGCTATAGATGGTAGCCATGCCCTCATGAAACCACAATGGCGCCGCAATGAACACATCTTCTACAAACCAATGCAGATATTCGTGCATCAGCAGCTTTAGATAGTTTTCCTGCACCTGATCGATACTGCGTACATAGATTCTGGCATCTTCGGAATTGTAAAAAGCGGCGCTGGATTCCACTATTTCCGCTTTGCCCAGGCTCAGCTTTTGATAATCCCGCGCTCTATCGATGAGCACAATCTGGCACCTTTTCTCTGGATAGATACCCAGCTGCAGCTCAAAATCCTCAATCCGCTTTTCCAGAATATCCAAGGTATTTTGCAAACCGGCACTTGCAGGATGCGTAGCAAATAGCTCCAAACGGCTGTTTTGATATACGGGATTGTTGCTGCCCAAAAGCTGCACAAGAGGCGCCAAGAGAAGCAGCAGAAAGATAAGGATAAAAGAAGGCTTAGCTATCTGGCAAGGCTTCCCGCGAGAGCAATTCATAGTAGTCCCCGGCATCCTTTTTAGCTACATTGCCGCTGGGGATTTTGGCAATCCGAAGCTCCCAGAGATAGCCGTATAGCTTCATGCGGATATTGTCTCCAGCCTGGATAAGGGTGGCGGCTTTGGCGGGCTTGCCATTTACCTGAATCAGTCCCTTATCGCAGGCGTTTTTGGCGATGCTGCGGGTTTTGGTAAGGCAGAGCTTATTTAAGAGGATATCCAGCCTCAAGCGCGGTCCTCCTCAAAGATTTCGCGCACTCGGGCAGCAATATCCTTGATCTTGAAGGGTTTCATTACGAAATCCCGAATGCCGCGTTTGCGCGCATCTTCCAGCGTAATGAGCGTGGTAAACCCGGTGCAGATGATTACCGGTATATCCTTACGGATGGCAAGCGCCTTTTCTGCCAGCTCCACCCCGTTGATATAGGGCATGGTGGTATCCGTAATAATCATATCGGTTTTATCCGGATGCTTGGCAAACTGTTCGTAAGCCTTGCGGGGGTCTGTAAAGCCTTCCACCTTGTAGCCCAGCCGCATAAGCCCCTGGCGCAGGATGCTTACCAAAGCGGGTTCATCGTCCACTACCATAATGGTTTCGCTCCCGCCCAATACTACCTGCTCTTCGCTTCCATTGATGGGCATTTGCGCATTATCGGGCATATATAGCGGCAGATAGATGGTAAAGGTGGTGCCCACGCTCAGCTCGCTATCAATGCGGATGGCGCCGTGGTGGGATTGCACTATGCTATGCACGATGGAAAGCCCCAATCCGGTGCCTTCATTGGCACTCTTGGTGGTAAAATAAGGATCAAAGATGTGGTCTAAGATGCTGGGATCGATTCCCGTGCCGTTGTCGCTTACGGTTATCTTCATATATTTACATTGATCCAGCTCCGGAAAGGCCTTCATGTCTTTGGAAGTGAAGCTTACGGATTCCACCGCTATTCCCAGTAGCGCCCCTTCCTTTTGCAGGGCGTGCATGGCGTTTGTACCCAGATTGATGATGATCTGATGAATCTGACCGGGAACGGCGATAACCGTGCATTGTTCCTGAGTGTAGCGTTCCGTAATCTTGATAGAACGCGGTAAATAGCTGCGCAGAAAGCGTACGGATTCGCGCACGTGGTCCACCAGCTCCAATATCTCCGTCTTAGCTTCTTCCTGCTTGGAAAAGGAGATCAATTGGGCAATCATCTCTTTGGCGCGGGTAGCGCTCTTGAGCACTTCTTGCAGGTTTTCGGCAGAATCGCTGCCCGGCTCCATGTCGTCTCCCGCCAGCTCGGCATAACCAATTATCGCAGAGAGGATATTATTAAAGTCGTGGGCAATGCCGCCGGTTAAACGCCCGATGGCTTCCAGCCGCTGCGCCCGCTTTTGCTGCTCTTCTTTTAGCAATTCGTAGGTAACGTCCTTGCAGCTGGCAATGATACTGGAAAGCCTGCCTTCGGCATCAATTACCGGCTTTACCACCATATCCAAGGTAATCTTTGGTCCATCCTTGCGATACATATCGATCATGCCGCGCCAGGGCTGCGAAGAGCGCACCCTTAGCCAGGATTGCTCCATCTCCTTGCGGCTATTGATATCGAAGGGCAGGTATTCAAAGGGTTTATCCAGCAATTCACTGCGCCGGTAAGAAGTAATCCGCTCAAATATGGTATTTACATATTGGATATTACCTTCGGCGCTAAAGATGAGAATGCCTTCTCCCGCTTGGTCAATAGCCTGAAAGAGCACATTGATATTCTCATCTGCCTTTTTCTTTTGCAGGGCGTAGGCAATCTGTTCCGAGATGGATTCCAAAAGGATGCGGTCGTCGTCATCATACAAATCCGGCTGGGTATAGGATTGCACTACCATGGCGCCTATTACGTTTCCACTGGCTTTGAGCGGGATGCCCAAGAAGTTTTTGCAAGGCGTGCCCACGGTGCCAAAATCCTTGGTGCGCTGGGCAATATCTTCCGGATACAAGAGCAGGGTGCAACGCTCGGATATAATTTGCGCCGTAAACGAAGCCTCTTCATCTGCCTCCACGGGACTGGAGTCATTATCCACTTCGTCCACCAAAAAGGGAAAGGTAACGATATTGCTGCGGGCATCGTATAGCGCGATAAAGAAGTTCGTAACGTCTATCACCTGGCTTAGCGCTTTGTGGATAATTGCGTAAAGTTCGTCCATAGAGCATTCTATATTTACCGCATGCGAGATTTCGTGCATAATCGAAGAAATGGTTTGCACGCGCTTAGCATTGCTGATATCGGCTATTTGTAGGCTAAAGAGATGTTCTTCCGAAGTGGGAATGGGGAAGATAGTGATTTTATGGGCATGCAGCTTGTGTTTATCATCAAAGAAGCTATATTCCATAATGTGGGTGCTGGGTTTATTAGCTTGCAAGATAGAGCGGTAATACAGCTCATCGGTGCGCAGCGGAGTAATGATATTCAGCTTTCTTACATGGCTTTCCAAAAGTTCCCAGATCAAGCTGCCCAACGCTTCCTGCCCGGATATCTGCAATAAACTGCTAATGGCGTTATTTACAGTTTTTACTCTGCCCTCGGTATCGAACAAGATCAAGCCATCCGAGGATTCTTCCAGGATTTTGCGAAAAACGGTTTCGCGCTCTGCCAGTTCGCGGCGCAAATCCTCCAAACGTGTCATATCCTGCAAAACTACCACCACGTTTGCATGGTCTTCAATGCTATCGCCTACGATGCTCCAGGTAATGCGCAGCCTTAGTTCCTTTCCATCTACCCGATAGTTTATACCAGCGCTTTCAAAGCTTTTCCTGCCTTCAGCGATGGCGATTACGCTTTCCAATGCCAATTCCCGGGCTTCTCCCTGAAATACGATATGCAGGTTTTCCAGCAATTGCTCTTTGCTTTCGGCACCATAAAGCCTGAGTGTAGCATTATTTACCGCTTTTATTCTAAGCATGGCAATGCAGGCACTTAGCGCTTCCGGGTTATGTTGAAAGTAGCTCAGGAAATCGCTTACGCCCTGCTCTTTCAGTTCGTTTACATAAGCCAACACGCCAGAAAAATCTTCTACCCAGAGGGATACCGGAGAGTTTTCAAACAGCATCTTATATGCATTGGTTTTGATCTCTTTTATCTTGTCACTCATCTTTTCGCTCATCCTTTTCCTATCATTGTTCTACATATCCTATATTTAGCCCTTGATCAGTCTTTGAGTTTCCAAAGCAATCATCAATTCTTCGTTGGTGGGTATTTTTAATACTTTAACGGCGGAATCCGCAGCGCTCAGCACCTGAATCTCATCCGTAAAGCGGGCGTTTTCTGCGTTATTGAGCCGGATGCCCAATGCGCCCAGATCATTGCACACCATCTCGCGCAAGATGGGCATGCGTTCGCCCACGCCGCCGGTAAAGATGAGTACATCCAGTCCGTTCAGCGCAGCAAAATAAGCGCCTATATATTTCTTGATGCGGTAAGCATATACTTCCAAAGCCATCTTGGCAGTGGGGTTGTGCTTGTTTAATATCTCGTTTTCGATCTCGCGCATATCGTTTGAAACCTGCGAAAGCCCCAGCATACCGCTCTTTTTATTTAAGATGTTATTCACCTCATCCACGCTAAAGCCCAGCCGCTGCTGCATGTGGATGATGATGGCGGGATCGATATCCCCGCTGCGGGTGCCCATCATCAAGCCTTCCAGCGGTGTAAGCCCCATCGAAGTATCGATGGACTTGCCGCCTTCGATGGCGGTAATGGAAGCACCATTGCCTAAATGGCAACTTATTATCTTTAGCTCTTCCAAGGGTTTGCCCAGATATTCAGCGGCTTTGATGCTTACGTATTTGTGGCTGGTGCCGTGAAAACCATAGCGGCGAATCTTGTGCGTATTGTAAAAATCCAAAGGCAGCGGATAAAGATATGCCTTTTCCGGCATGCTCTGATGATATGCTGTATCAAATACGCCACATTGCGGGCATTCCGGCATGGCACTTTTTACGGCTTCCACGCCCTTGAGATTTGCCGGATTGTGCAAGGGCGCCAAAGACACGCATTCTTTCATTACTTCCACTACGTGGTCGCTCACTTTTACGGCGTCCGCATAGTGTTCACCGGCATGTACCAAACGGTGCCCCACAGCATCAATCTCGTCCAAAGAACCCAAAATGCCATTGTCCTTATCCACCAAAGTATCCAGGATTAGCTTGAGTCCCACTTCGTGATTTTCCAGCAGCTGCTCCCGTTTCTTGATGGTGTATTTATCGCTTTTGTAGGTAAATAGAGCGGTCTGCTCCCCGATCTTTTCGGCAATACCCTCAGCCAAAAGTGTTTCACTATTCATGTCTATTATTTGATACTTAATAGACGAACTACCACAGTTTAAAACCAGAATCTTCATTCATTTCCTCAAAATAATTTGCTTTGGTGCATTGAATTTTCATAAGCGGATTGTGTCAAATACTTTCGCTGCGCTTCGCGAGGTGGCAGGTTGCAGGTGACAGGTGGCAGGGCTGCGCTCGTTGCGAAGTTACTTTGTTATTTAGTCTCTTGGTTGCTTAGTTGCTTAGTTATTTAGTTACATGGTTTGTAGTTTATACTTCTTCCAGCCGATACTTAGTCTCCTCGTCTTAAAGTCCTACAGTCCTAAAGTCATATAACCTATTCACAAAATCTCAATTCACAACCGATAACTCCGTCCTGGGCGCAGCGCCTAACACCTATCACCTATCACCTTCCCTGCAACCTGCCACCTTGAACACAGCTTCGCCCCGTGGCTTAGGCACACCACCGCAGTCCAGAAAGCAAAACATACACAGGCATTAGTTTTTTGCTTCCCACTATCCTCTTAGTGGACAAGGTATAGACAAAACCGGAATTATTTTTGGTTAGATGTGGAACTTATTGATAAATTGAATCTTACAAGCCTATTTTTTTGCTCAGCATCAATTATGCCCATTCACCGAGCGCAGAGCCCAGCCTTTGGGATGTCAAAACCGATTTGGCAGATAGTGGCTGTGGCATCCTGCCACAGAAGAGTATCCGCGGCATCTTGCCGCTTTTGGACTTCTCCCGCTTATCCGACTTACACCATATCAACGCATTACAAAAACGACAAGGACTTCAAGAGCCTTTCCCAAATTACACGCACCCTGCGCCAGCGTGGTGGATTCGATTCGTCCTCGTGTCGAACGAGGGCGAAGCCCGAGAAAACAAGCAGCTTCATTCCGGCTTCGCCTTCTTTTAAGCTGCTTCGTAAACGAGGAGCTTTACGATCCATTAACCTGCGCTTGCTCAGCCGCCATTATCCATCATTCATTTTTCATTTGCGAAGCGCAGCGAAGCTCGCCTAATACTTCAACACTTTCCTTGTGACAATCAGCTTCCCATCCTGCTTTAATTGCAAGAAATATACACCAGCGCTGGTATGCCTGCCTGCATCATCCCCGCCATCCC
>JAQVIX010000106.1 GCA_028695495.1 Candidatus Cloacimonadota bacterium
CCTTCCCCGTCCATTAAACGAGTAAGCAACGGGTTATTAACGAGTTACGAAGCTTTTACTTGTTTCATGGTGAAATTGTTAGATCGGCAACTTGAAATCTGCCAAGAACCCCGAACCAACATACTAAGCAAAAAGCAACAAAGCAACTCTGAAACGAGCGCAGCGCCTAACACCTATCACCTAAAACCTATCGCCTTGCGAAGCGCAGCAATAATCCTTGACACCAAATCAACAAAATATTTACTTGCAACATGCGCCAATTATCAATATCATTTTTTCCAATTGACGCCTTGTAAAAGATAACACAATAAAATATGAGGATAAGATCATGAGAAAGAAAGCCTGTTTTAACCTGCTGGTCTTTGCTATGTTTGCATTGCTTATTTTGTTTGGCACTTCTTGCAGCAAAGACAAAGAAGATAAGATTGATTATTACTCCGAAATCGGTCAGGATTTTGTGGGTTTTTTGCGATCGCACGCCTGGCACATCAGCGTTTATGCCACAGAAGACGAAGAGGATAGCTCCAGATTGAATTTAGAAGTTTACGCCGCAAATTATGCAGAACACGTGCCCTATACCGACGATTTTTACATGAGCGTAAACGGAAATGAGATTGCCGGATTGGGCTGGTGGGACGAATCTTTTCAAGAACTCAGCTTTCAAAATATCAGCATCGTCAAGGGCGAGAAAGTGAAAGTTGTTTTCAAACACAATGACGAGATAATCATCGATAAAACCGTGAAAGTCCCTGCCATCCCAGCATTCACAGAAGTTCCGGATAATCCGGATTTTGACCAAGACTTGAGTTTTAACTGGGAACTCTCGAAAAATAGCGATCTGCAGTCGATTATGATCTGGGCATCTGCCTATAATGTGCATACCCGCACTTATGTGTTAGCTCCCGAAACCTGTTCTTTCACCCTGCCCGCAGATACCATCGTTCCCCAGCATGGCTCCAGCGTCAAAAATTGGGGAATGCAAAACAGCCAATACAACATCGTGGAATCTGGCAATTGCGTGCTCTTTGCCTGCACAAGAATCATAGACAATAGGTAAATAGTATAACTATAAACCCAGAATAAATTAGCAGCGCCCAGCCTGGTGGATTCGATACCTCCCCGTGTCGAACGAGGGCGAAGCCCGAGAAAATATTGAGCTTTATTCCGGCTTCGCCTCTACAGGTTCTTGGAGTTCAACCCGCTTATCCGCCTTGCCTACAGGTTCTTGGACTTCATTCCGGCTTCCCGCTGCAAGCACTTACCGAAACTTCCAGAGGCTGTCCAGTAATACGAAAAACAACACAACAACAAGAAATGTCCACACCTGAAATGTAGGGGTTCAATGCCTTGAACCCGCCGAAATTTATACCCAACAGCTAATCATTACGGACTCAGTATCAATTTATTATGGTGTGCGCTGCGCGCACGCTTTGTTAAAAGCGGGCGCAAAGCCTTGCGCCCCTACATTCTCGTTTCGTTAGATATCGTGCATGTTTTGGCATTTCGGGACAGCCTCTTCAAGAGGTTTTCCCCAATTCCACACACCATGCGCCAGCATTTGATCCACCATTGCGAAGCTCGCGAGCAATACCGCTAAAAGCTGATACCTGAGACCTGCCTTCCTGCTGCCTGCTAAGCGAAGCGAAGCCGATCATTTAACTATCCACTTTCCGCCGTTTTTGGGTCCAACTCTTTCTATGATGCCCTTCTCTTTTAAAGAATCCAATAATCGCTTAATGGTAGTTCTACTTTTACCAGTAGCACTGATCATATCTGTATATGAGCTTTTAGGATTCGCAATTAGAAGCTCAACAACGATTCTTTCTATATCATCTTTAGGCTCATTTTTAGGCTCATCATGGTATTTTTTAGGCTCATTTTTAGGTTTATTTTGGGGTTTTTTAGGTTCATTATTAGGCTCATTAGGATCACTTTTAGGTCCATTATTAAACAGCGTTGTCTTTAGAAAGTCATCGCTTGCCTCGAATTCGGGTTCTGTGCTATTGAACTCCCGCATGATTGGGATAACCTTGGTTCGAATGCCCATTCCCCGGGAATCAACATATTGATAATCTCTCAGCACTTCCATAATGATGGTGTTACGAGGGGTGCGCCTGCCGCCAACCATTTTTTCTATGGTCATTGAATTCGGTAAGGCACCGGGGCTGATCACTTCCAATCTGTTATTATAGCGGCAAATCTCGATGTCGGTATTGCGGGTCCAGTCCCTATGCGCCAAAGCGTTCAGAATAAGCTCGCGGATGGCATTCCAGGGATAGAAACGTTTCAAAGGTCTCCGGAAACCGCTATCTATAGTATCAGATTCTTCAGTAATAAATGGATAAAGCGCTGCAGCAGCTTTTTCCACCAAACCGTCATCAACTAATCCCGACACCCTCTGATCTGTCACTTCCACCCTTGCCACCATGGGAGCATCGAGAACGACATCTAACAAGGCTTTATATTCTTTATCATCCGAATCGAATACCATGATCCTCAACCCTGCTTGTTTCAAGTATCTGCGAGGATTTATCCCAAAGAGCACCAAACCTGCAATTGTACAGACTTTTTTCTGTTCATTATTCTCAGCCAGAAATCCCATATCCTCCAGGCGCAGCTCCCATTCGCTATCATTACGAGGCAGTGAGGGTTCTGCCAGGATGTCCCTAAAGTAATTCTCCAATCTTGCCATATCCAGGCTTTTCAATGAGGTTCGGGGCACAGGCAGAGTTTCCACATGCAGCATACCACCCGAAGCGGACATTCGGATGATCTGGTCTCTATTTGCAATCCTGCTGGTAGAGCCAGCCCTTATGTAGAACTCCTCCCTGTCATTATGCTTCATCACATAAGGCTTGGAAACGCCTATTTGTACTGTGATCACAGCTACACGAAGATTGTTTTCTAACAACACTTCTTCATACAGCGGAATAATTGCTGGGGAGACATAACGAGCACAGACCGTATCCATGATCCAGCGCTCCAAATCAGCCCGCTGGATGCCAGAGATATCTCCATTATCTTCGATGCCCAGAATAATCCTGCCACCAAAAGTATTAGCAAAAGCAACAATCTCTTTGGCAAGCTGTTCCGGTCGGACGTCATCCCGCTTGAACTCCACAAGTGAGTTCTCACCATTGGCATGTAATTCAAGTAATTCTTTTTTTAACATTCAAAACCTCATCTTATCACTCCTGTAGAGTATTTATATCCAAAGCAGTTATTCTTAATCCTTAGAGAAATCTTCTCAATATTATTAAAGCACAAGTCTTGAATCTTGTAAAAAACTGTCAAGCACAATCTCCCTTTTCCCCTCCAGTAAAACGGCAACAGCCTGGTGGATTCGATACGTCCCCGTGTCGAACGAGGGCGAAGCCCGAGATAATTTTCAATTTTCCATTCTCAATTTTCAATTTGAAGCTGCGAGCTTGCGATCCAGCCTCTTGGACTTCATGCCGGCTTCCCGCTGCAAGCACTTACCGAAACTTCCACGCCGGAACGGAGTTCAAGAGGCTTTCCCCAATTCCACACACCATGCGTCTGCATTTGATCCATCTGCGCTTGCGCAGCCTTCATTATTCATCATTCATTTGCGGAGCGAAACAATAAATCCTTGATAATTCTACACTTTATGCTTCTACCCATCTTAGTATATTTTGATCTACATCATAAACACAATTGGGTAACCAACCAATAGCAGACATTTGGTGCTTTATACTTTTGTTATAGTTTGCGCTTACGCTTGAGGCGGTAGGCTCCAGTATTTTTGTAAATTGATCTTTATAATACTTATTTAAAGATTTCTTTTCATTTTGTGTGCAGCCTCGGTACATAGAGATCAAGTTTAATGCCAAATCCAGTTTATCATTTTCGTAAATGTGTTTTACAAAAGCACTAAACTCAAAGAAATCAATATATTCAAGCTTTTTCAATAAGCCCAAGACAAAGGGATATACATTGAGTGTGTAGTAGTAATATTCATTCATGCTATTTTCATATATTTCTTTGTATCTATCTATCTCAGTATTTTTAAATAAGGCAATTTCTTTTCCATAATCGGTTAATACCAAAATGTCCTTATCTGGTTTACCGTTATCTTTTATAGGGTTGTAAACAAAGCCAAATTTTAGCAGATAGTTCTTTTCACGCCTTACAAATAGTTTACGTGGATCTAATTTCTTCGGATCTTGAAGCGATTTCCCAGTAATTGCATATATTTCTTTCATTACAGTCTCGTTTTGGGTATCCAGAATATCATTATTATTTGAAATAATTTTCAAAATCTCTTTAAGTGAAAGCATTAATTTGTCATCTATTAGTCCATGATCAGGTATTATGTACCATCCTCTCCATAACTTACTTTGTTTTTTCCCGGGTATTTTGATATTAACATCGATGTTTATCCAGGTTTTGATAAAATCCTTTATGTAGTTCATTTTCTCATTAGATTGGGTTTGAGGAATGAGTTTATTGATATCGTAACTTAATTTTGTTTGTTTTTTCTCTACATCAGCTAATCGCTCTAACAGCATTTTATCTACATCAAAGGATTCTTCCTGCCACAAATAATCAAAATAACCATTTACCATATTTATCACATCTCTATCTTCAGAAACATCAATTAAAACACTTGCTTCCAAATTATTTGTAAGTGCAGAAAGAGTAAAGTTAGCCGAGCCAATCAATGCTTTTTTCCTTTTTTTATTCTTAAAGAGCCATATCTTTGTATGCATTATTCCTTTTTCCGGATTGCAAAACTTAAGCTCATAGCCCTCATCAAGCAAATCAGATAAGGCTCTGTTTTCTGTGAGCAAAAAGCTTAAACTACATAGTATTTTGACTTTTTTATCTTTAAATTTGTCAATTACCTTATCTACACCTGATGCTTTTAAAAAAGCAACTGCAAGCTTGATATCGTCTGAGTTTTCAATCAACTCATTAATAACTGTTAAATGATTCCTGCATTTCGGGTAATTGTTTAACACGAGTTCCATGTTTTCCTCCATGAAGCGATTCATAAAATTGGTCTATACGGTTTTTTGTATAGTTTACAAAACTCTCATCTTTATCGTTTCCAATGAAATCTCTTTTGTGCTTCAATGCAGCTATCGCAGAAGTGCCTGAACCCATAAAACAATCAAGCACTAAATCCTGTTGATTACTACTTGCTATTACCATTCTTTCGATCATGTCCAAAGGTTTCGGCGTTACATGTAATGTTTTCTGAGTTTTGCCATTTACTTTTGTTTTATGCCTTTCACTTGAAAAATTCCAAATATCACCACATAATTTGCCATTCTCATTGGGATACCATCTTTTACCATCTTTCAAAATTCCCTTCTTTTTTGCATGTTCAATGCGACTGGTAGATTCATAGGGTACTCTCACAGAATCTACATTAAATGTATATTTATCTGAAACAGTAAAGAAAAGAATCGTTTCTTGCCAAGCAACATATTTTTTTTTAGCATAATTAAAGCCGTCTCTTTTATCCCACACAATCCAATTTTGAAATCTAAGCCCCTTTGAAACAAGATAATTCAATATATAAGCAGCATTAAATGGCGTATTGAATACATAAAAACTGGCTGTAGTTTTAAGCTTTGGGATCAACATATCAATCCAATCATAAGTGAAGCTTAGGAAAGATTCGTGATTTTTAAATTTATCCCAATCTGCTACTTTAAGATTGTACGGGGGATCAATAATGGCGAGGTCTATGGAAGCCTCTTCTACCTTGCTAAAGAAATCCTTATAGTCAAGGCAAAACAATTGATACTTATTTAGATGCATATCAGCTGATCCGTTTCAAGCTTTGCTTCGATTAGATTTGAATATGATTCCATTATTTCATAGCCTACATAATTTCTTTCCAGGTCTCTTGCAGCCTTTAAAGTAGTGCCAGAACCAGCAAAAGGATCCAACACTATATCGCCAACAAAAGTGAATAGCCTTATACATCTTAGAGCTATTTCTTCCGGCATTATAGCAGGGTGAGAACCAAATGCAATATCGTTTCTATTCGGGATCGGAATATCCCAAACCTGCTTTGTATATTCTACCCATTCCTTTTCTGATAATTTGCTCCTTTCTTTTATGTCTTCTGGTATATACTCATTTCGTTTCCCATCTTTTACATAAACGGTTACAAACTCAATTGTATTTTGTGCGTAGAAGTTTCGGGGATATGGGTAGCTGCCAAACATGAGTTTCTTTGAAGGATTGGTACGGTTCCAAATATAAGTATCATATAAATATAGCTCTGTATTATTGATTATCGAATTCTGAATATCCGCATTCAAATCAAATATATGCCTATTGTAATGAGTATTTAGCTGTTTTTTAAGCATTGGCATCAGGGGCACATTGATAATTAGCTTTCCGTTAGGCTTTAAGACCCTTAAGCACTCTTTCCATACCATCAATAACTGACCTATATATTCAGAATACTCAGATATATCCCCAATTTGATTTTCATTTCTATCAGATTTTTGAGTCAATTGGTAGCCATCCAAAGAATAATCTTTTATGTTAAAATACGGAGGTGAAGTAACCACCAAGTCTATACTTTCATCCGGTATTTCAGTCATGTATCTACAGTCTTTATAAAAGACCTTGTTAATCCAGTTTAACAATTATCCTCCTGCTCATTGTTCTTCTTAGTTATTAGCTTTTCATCTTTTACACATTATGATCATTGTTATTATGTGCACACCGCTTGTCAAGCAAAATCTACCGAAAACACACATATAATACAGTGATTTTGAATACGGGCTTCAGTCACTAAACCGTGAGATTGGATATTTCGCACCTATTGAGCCACCCTTTCCGTATGTTGTGAACCACTTGTCCGCAAATACCATCAGACCCACTTCTACCGTCAAATATTGGAGAATACATAGCAATCAATACAAAATCGTGGAATCTGGCAATTGCGTGCTCTTTGCCTGCACAAGAATCATAGACAATAGGTAAATAGTATAACTATAAACCCAGAATAAAACCCCATTCCCCCTTGTAATTAAGGGCACAAAACCCAACGGGTGTTTTGTGCCCTTAATTACAAGGGGGAATGGGGGATAAAAGGTATTTATAAAACATACCCGTAACCCAGGGTGACCGTGCCCAAAACTCGCAAGCTCATTTTTGGGCACTAAGGTCCTGGGCTAGCTAAACCACTGTCCCTGACGGGACAAGACCTTTGTTCTGCTTGAATTCGATGCCATCTTAGGCTGCATTTTCTCTGCAAAAGCCCATTGTGTTTTTTTACCCACCAATGAAAATAAACATTAAAAAAGGTGGCTCACCCTGCACACACCTGGCTCAGTTTTAAGCGGAAAGGTGGCTCTACTCATGTGAATACTATGCTCTTTTCTATCGGAATAATCACTGTCTTTATAAACGATAAAACTCGACTTTTTTAACCGTAATAATTTTCACCTAAGTGATTACTTTGGTTCTGATGCCCATACCCCTTACTTCCACAATGTCCGCCGCAAAATCCAGCTTGGTGGATTGTAATCGTCCCCGATTACAAAGCGGCAGAATGAAGACGAAGTCGAAATGGAGCCGCTTACAATAAATAACCATAGATGCAGTCCATACCTAAATATTGTTCGTTGCAACTGAGCGCGTTACCTCGCTGCCATTATTCATTTCTGCGCTTGCGCAGCCGGTGAGTCTGCTCGCATCGCCTCCTGACATTTTCTTCCGAAGGCAGATTTTTACGGCACCAGGTAAGTGGTGCAATTTAAACTTCCATTTCTGGTGCACTTTTGACTGCCATCGACATCAATGGTATTTCTATTGTATTCTCTCTGCCGGGGAGCAATCTGTCTCATTTGTCTCAATCCCCTCAAACGGGTCAATGGTATTTCTATTGGAACAACCAAAACCAAAACAAGGAGATGAAGATGAAGTCTCAATCCCCTCAAACGGGTCAATGGTATTTCTATCCAGGCATTCCAAGATTTTTTTAGAACCAGATATTGCGCTTGTTCATTGGTAGTGGCTAAGTAAAATGTCACGAACCAAACAGTAATGATAAAGCAAAAACAGCAACACATTCAAGGAGAACCCAGGG
>JAQVIX010000020.1 GCA_028695495.1 Candidatus Cloacimonadota bacterium
GAGTCATTTTCGTCTCCTTGTTCTTTAGTTTTTTGTCTTGAAAACCATTAAAACAAAGAACGGATTTGGCTCAACCTTTTTCTTCAAAAGGCGCTTACCAATTTACACCACTCTTTGAGACACTACCCGTTGTACTTTGTCCGGGCAATGTATCTATTTTTATGAGATATACACCACTTGGCAGTTTGTTTTGCATCGCATCTCTTCCATCCCAGTGGAATACTCCGGAACCATGTACTTCTGTCCGCAAGATTTTCTGCCCCCGCAGGTTATAGATAGTTAGCTGGGATACACCCTGTTTATTGGGGATGTCGTAAGAGATATCAAACCCTTGCTGAGACGGGTTGGGATAACATTGAATTCTATTAGTGATTGAAGGTATCACCTCATCATGGATTGAAACGGGTGTCTGAGAAAAATTACCGCTTCCATCGTTATAGAGAATTGTCAGATTGTTTTCGGGTGCTGTGTCTCTGGCAATGGCAATATCGCAAAATGGATCATCATCAAATAAAGCCAAACAGCTTTTTTGATGATGTTCGCCATAGAAAGGAAAGGGTACTATATGCTGTTCCATAGTCCAATTATGCAGATTAATGTAAACGCCAAATGTTGATCCTCCAAGTGTACATACTATATCAGGATATGAATCATTGTTCAAATCGGCAGAAGATAGAGTCCCCATATAGTGTTCATAATAACTATCGTGGATCACGAAACCGTTTCCTGGGACATTCTCAAGATAGTAATGGTGGTTTATTGATCCACCTTCCCAAGCATTTGTTACCAGATCTATATCTCCGTCCTGATCAAAATCGATGGCGAGAATTCCTCCGCAATGTGATGCAGGCAGTGCTTCATAATTATAGAAGCCAGTTCCAGTGCTATAATATATCTGAATCGAGGAAATTGTAAATGCCACATCATCCAGATTATCTTCGTTAAAATCCCCGACTGCCAAACCACTATAGGCAGAATAAACACACTGAGTATATGTTGGCACCGAAAACTGACCATTGCCCAGATTATACATATAGCACCAGAAAACCCGATTTGTAGAAATCTCAACAAAACCTGTAAGCACTATATCCTAGAGCCCATCATTGTTAAAATCGCCATGGGCATATTTGAAAGTGTGATGTGGCTTATAGTTACCAGAGAAGGGTATTATAATGGGGTCAGAGAAATTACCGTTATAATAGCACTCATACTGGATTGGAGTTCCCGCACTGTCTCCTAAACAGCGAAGCACAACTATATCATCTCCGGCAATGTTATCTAATTGGCAACATGCCACTATATCAACTATACCAGAAATGATAAGCTCATAAGGTGCAAACGTGCCATCTCCATTGTTGAATAGGGCACATAAGCCTTCCGAAGTAAGAACGATGAGATCATTTCTTCCATCATTATTGATATCACAAGTATCTATCTTCCATGGGTAATATGGAACAGTGTAATCAATTGCATTCAGAGGAATAAAGAAAAATAATAGCGCACAGAACCAGCACCCATGAGAGAGTGAACTACGAACTAATTCAGAGATTCTAAAAAGAATCTTAACCATATTTACCTCAATATCTTAGCTGTAAATCAAAACGGCAGTTTGCTGCATTCTCAAGACATCAATGCAGGTATATACAAACAAAATAAGCAGTTTTCCGCCGAAACCAAATATTTTAGGCCTTTGTGTAGCCGTGGAGTTCTTGGCGGCAAAATATGTATGCAATTATCGGGATTTATGACCGCCAGGGACTTAAGGTACCTTGATACAAGCCTGTGCTTCCACCACTTGAAGTCAATGTCGCTTTCCTGGGGTGTCATACTCCGCTTTGACACAAGCAGTGTAGAGAAGCGGAACTGCTTATCTTAAAAGGGACTGCGTCCCACCCGCCAAATCGGTTTTGGCTGCCCAGAGGTAAGACTACCTCCCCCTTCATCTCTGCCATCAAAAATCCACTCCCCGCGCTTGCAGCTAAAATCTCCCTGTCCCAATATCTTCGGTTCCGGATCTGTCTCATACACATACCAATCCTGGGGACCATGTCGGATGCCGCCTTTCATAGCTGTAATGCTTTGGGCAGTATAAATTGCCAGACCCAGCTCAGAATTGAGAGGATTGGGCAGGCAAACTGCGAGGCGGAGATTTGTACCTGGATATTCTTTGTCGGCAATGATCTTGTCAGCCAGGATTTGGAAGGGAGCTTTGGGTAAGTGTTTGTTCAGCCAGAGGTTGCTGCCCCAGGCTCCAAAAGCGCAGATGTTTTGCTCGTTGAGATCCAGTTCGAGGGCTTGGGTATCGGTATAGGCTGTAGCATGCAGGCGTTCGATGAGGATATTGACGGTGGGGATAATGAACTCATTTACGCCCTCCACTCGCTTAGGGTCTGGATAGATCAAGGTGACGGGATACATGCGCGCGGTATTTATGGGACCTTTGAAGCCAATCAAATCGCGCAGTTTCTCTGGGGAGAGTTCTTTAACGGCAGCAAATCTTTGCATCAGCCGGGGAAAGTATTCATCATAGCGGATGCCGGTTTCGCGGCGAGCTTGTTCATATTCGAGCACGGCATTATAGATTGTATCCAGATAGATAAAGCCTTCATTAATATGCCATTGGATGGAAGACCCACGTATTTCCCGCGAGAAAAGAAGTTGCACGAGACGGGCTTCTGAGGCGCGCACAAAGTGTTCAACCACCGTTATCCACCAGTTAGGATAAGCTTGCCTATCCATCTTATTCTTGATGGGTTCAAATAGCTCAGAGCGGTCTTTTATCATATCGAAATACTTATCCACCAGCGGATTTACGTAGGGATGCGAGAATTCGTGAAAGATCATATCTGTCAAATTCAGGATGGTATCGGCAGGGTTTTCGCTGGCATCGAAACTGGTGACGCAATACAGGGTGCTCTTATTTTGCCTGTCCACGAGGCTGGGACCATAGCCGCCATCCACAAGTAAAGAGATAATGAAGGTATAATCATCGTGGCTATAACCATACCAATCAATGAGAAGACAGATCATATCATCCTTGGTAGCAAGCAGAGAAGCGGCAACGGAGACGGTCTTTTCCAAATATGGACGCTGGGATTCAAACCAGCCACCAAAATCGCTGATCTGAACGAAGTCGTTGACCGCAGCGTAAAACTCTTCCAGAGAGCCTCCTTGGGCGGCTTCCTCCATGCGAGCTTCGTCCATCTCTTTCGCATAGCCGCTCCAGCTACGGGTTTGCTCGCCCAAAGGAACTCCATCAAAGCGCAAAAAACAGCTCACTGGCAGGTCATAGCTAAAACCGTGTTCCTCCAGGCTTTGGAGCCGGGACAGCACCGGATGGGATTTGAAATCTGCAAACCAGGCATTTATAGACTCGGCATATCCTTCGGAATCGAAAGAAGTCATTTTGCTGCCGCAAAGGTGTTGGAGCACTGCCAAAAGTTCCAAGCGTGGATCAATAGTGATATTAAGCAAGCCCTGGCGTGTGGAAACGGGCTTGATCCGGTTTGGTGCAGAAGTTTCGCTGCAAAGAGCACATAGAGATATTGGCAACAGGCACAGCAAATAGGCTATTACAAGGGCGAGCATAACTGTAGTCATGGGTTCCTCCTGATGGGGTTTTGTAGTGGATGAGCTTGTAGAGCATCCAAAGGGTAGGTGCAAGGATTTTGAGCCGGTATGATCCGTCAATCACAATGTTTTGTTACGTAGGCAGGTTTTTGAAGTGATCGATGTGGCATCTTGCAGCATGGGTTATTTAAATACAGCAGGATGCCGTATTTCCCTTCAAGCGACAAGATATCGCTTCTACTTTCAAGATGTCGCTTCTACGTTGGTTTTCCCCGCACCTTTCTCGTGTGATACCGTGATGATGCCCTCGCCTCTCCCCGCAAATTCTGGGGAGGCACGAGGGCATTGCGAGGGAGAGTATATAGGAAGGCGCTGGTGTTTTTTCTGTTCTTGTTCTTTGATGGTGGCTAATCAACAATTGATATGGATGCTATTATATCCTAAGATATGTGGACACTAATACAGTCTTGTCCCGTTAGGGACAGTGGTTTAGATAGCCCATGGTGTGCTTGCCTAAAACGAGCTTGCGAGTTTGGGCAAGATCACCCTGGGTAATGGTTTCGTTTTGATGAGTGCTTTTTATCCTCCAGCCCCTCCCCTCAGATTTACTCCCCAAAAACATGTTTTTGGGGAGTAAATCTGAGGGGAGGGGCTGGAGTTTTGTTTTATGTCTTTTTCTGAGACACTCCAAGCTACCTGAACTTTCGCTGATTCGAAACTAACACGGCAGGCATGTTGCAAGCATTTCCGGACAGCCTCAAGTTTGGCTGCAAACCCACAATTTCGGTAAAATACTTGCCCCCCAATTATTAATGTTGCACCCACCACATTTGAACAAGCTCCAAAAAATCTTAGAATACCTGCACATAAAAATCTTGACAAAAAACAAGCTTGTTCAAAGTATTGCATTAGGTGCAAAGTTCATAAACCACCTGCCTGCAAATACGGTTTTACAAAAGGAGAAACGCCATGAAAAATGCTTTTTATCAAGCGCAGATACGAATAATGGATCTATACATGTCTTTTATCCCAGCGCGCTTATCAGCCGCAATCCTACTGGGCATTTTCCTGTTTTCCTACGCCTTTTTATCCGCCGGCGGGCAGCGCTACAGTAGCATTGAAGATTTTGAAAGCGGGCAGGTAAATCTCATTTCCTATAGTGATCAAGACCTTCAGCCAAACGCTTGGGAACTCATCTCCACGGGCACATATCAAAACAGTGCGTGGTCGCTAAGGCTTTATGGAAACGTGCGCAAACAGCAGATGATTTCGCCCGTGGTGGTGGATTCTCATGCCGTATTTCAGGTAGCAGCCAAATGCAGCTACGGTGCTCAGGTGCAGGGCATCGGCTTTTCAGACGGGCAAAACGCACTGTTTTATTCGTTTTCCGGCACGCAAATCATGGATCTGGAAACCTGGATACCCGTTTACCAGGGCGCCTTTACTGCCGGTGTGTGGAATGAATACAAGCTGCCTATTGCCGATGACTGGTATGCTTTTTTTGACTATCTGCCCCTAATCAACTCTTTGGTATATATAAACGATACGGGCGGGGGCGGGCAGAGCAATTTCTGGTTGGACAATATTTACAATATCTCGGATGAAATCACCCTTCCGCCGCAGGTGAGCGTATCATATCAGATTACAAATCAAGGTTTTAAGGGCGGCTTGAATAGGCAGGTAGGGGTACAGTTTTATTCTCAGGTGATAGATGATAGCTCAGTTGATTTCAGCTACGAATGGGATTTTGGGGATGGGGAGACAAGCGAAAACGCAAATCCGTACCATACATACACCGTAAATGATGCGCATCCCTATCGCGCCACTTTGAAAGTGATAAATGATAGCGGGAAATGGGGCTTGGCTTCGGCGCTTGTGGAGGTGGATGCGGGAGAGAGCAGCCTGCCCCTCAGGATGAACTTCGTGGGAGATATCATGCTCGCCCGGCGCTATGAACAAGGCGGCGGCATCATTCCCACAGAGGGCGTAAACGCTATCTTTGCACCTACTTTGAATATCTTGGGCAATGCCGCGGATATCACGGTGGCAAATCTCGAAGTAGCGCTTACAAATCGCGGACAGGCGCATCCCACCAAAAGCGTGGTTTACCGGGGAAATCCCAATAATGTAAGCGGGCTGGTTTACGCCGGCATAGACAAGGTATGTTTGGCAAATAACCACACTCTGGATTATGGGCTGCCGGGGATCTTGCAAACCATGGAAGTATTGGATGATAACGGTATTATCCATAGCGGTGCGGGAGCGGATTCATACGCTGCTTACACTCCTGCCTTTATAAATACAAGCGGACTTAATATCGCTTTTTTGGCATCCAGCGACCGCACCGGGCAATACAACAACGCCCAGCCCTATCTGCATGCGGGCTACAATAAATTTGGCTTTGCCTATATGACGCCGTATTACATTGGGCAGCAAATCCAGGCGGTGGAAGGCGTGGCGGATTTAATAATCGTGGAAATGCACGGCGGCAGCGAATATTCGCTAACGCCTGGCAGCGGTTATGACAAATACAATCCCTTTTGGGGAGACGATGAAGATGAGGACTACTGCCATCGTACAGATGTACCGCACATGTGGGATATTGCCATTCGCCACCACGCCATCGATGCCGGGGCAGACCTGGTAATCGTGCATCACCCGCACATCATCCAGGGTTTGGAACTATATGAAGGCAAGGTAATTGTGCACTCGCTGGGCAATTTCATCTTCGATCTGGATTATCCGGAAACCATGCCAAGCATGATATTTTACGCAGATGCAGACCACTCCGGCTTTTCGCGCTATCAGGTGCGACCGGTGTTTATCGATAATTACATCCCCGTGGCGGCAACTGGAAAGCTGGGGCGCTACATTTTGGACTACCTCGCCATGCGAAGTACCGAGCTAAATACAAAGCTGATGATAGACTATCAAAATCTCATTGCTACGGTTTTAACAGATGATTTTCAGGCGGAGCTTAATACCCAGCATTTCACGCAAAACGTGTTACTTAGCCCAGACGGGAGCGGGTGGCAAGAGAGCGGTCTGCTTACGCTTCCGCGCTTTGGTAGCATCACTTCGGTGGATGGTATCGAACCGGTGCAAGACGGGGAATACCGTATGGGCAGCGAGTGTGTATGGTTTGGAAACTTTGAAGACGATGGCTGTAGCCTTTGGGAAGCGCCGGAATATGAATATCGAGACTCCCTGGAAGGTGCACGCAGTGCCCGTTTGCAGCCTGCAGTGGGCCAAAACCTGCAGGTAACCTTTAAAAGACGCTGCAAACTGTATGATAACAGCAAAGAATACACTCTACACGGCTGGATGAAAACCTCGAATGTGACTTCTGCGAATATCCAGATACGTTTTTACAGTACTCGCACAAGCCCGGCGGTATATACCGAATATATCACGGCAAATCTCAGCGGCAATAACGAGTGGCAATTCTTTGCCAAAGAGCTTATGCTGCCCAGCTCCGCCTGGTATTACGATATCAGTTTGATGTGCGCAAATAGCGGCGGGCATAGCGGATATGCACTTTTTGATAAAGTGGGACTGATGGAGTGGACACCCTGGACGGCTGTGGCAGAGCGCGCCAGCATCCCGCACCCGAATAATTACTATTATTTGCAGCTGCGCACGGCGGAGATTCCCAAATCCCTAAACTTGCATTTCACAGAGCAAAGCTATACGCCATACCGCGAGAATCGCAGCGTAGCGTCCGCACTCCAGCCACATCTGAAAAGCTATCCAAATCCCTTCCGGAGCGAGCTAAAGATCGATTTTGAAGCCGATGGCAAGGCGCCGGTTCAATTGGCAATTTACAACCTGCGCGGGCAAAAGGTGCGGGAACTGATTTCGGGTGAAGTGCCCAAAGGCAAACATCAGATTTCCTGGGATGGCAAAGATAAGCGCGGTAAAGCTGTGGCGGCTGGAGTTTTCATTGTAAAATACTCTTCCGGATCTAAAAGCGCAATGCGTAAAGTGATCTACTTGCGTTGAGGTGCCCTTGGCAGCCCCAATTCGCAAGAACTCATACTCTTAGCCTCAATTTAGTAAAACCACCTTTCTGCCTACACTCCGGCTTCCTTGGCTAAGCCGCAGCACATAGATGCCGGAGGCAAGGCGCATTCCCTTTTCATAATAAACTCCTTAGGTTTGCTTACTATTTTATTCACGCTGCCAGTATCTTAATGTATCCATTTTCTGTAAATCCTCACCATTAGGGCACGTTTTTCACCGCTTTAATGCGGAAAAAGCCGGTATTCTCAAGCGTATCCAACGGCAGGCTAAAGCTATTGGTAGGGCTTTGCCCCAGCGTTTGATAAGTGCCGTTTGGCACATCAGAATACTCGATAATATAGTAATCCACAGTGATGGGTGCGCCGGCAAAACTATGGGTTACCGCATCCCAATCCAGCAGCAGCATATCATCCACCACCTGTATATCCAATTGTTCGGGGTCGCTCAATTTACGAACGTAATTGAAATAGTAATAAGGGCTTTCTTCATACACGCCGGTAGCTACTTCGGTGCGGGCTTTTAGACCTTGATTATCGCCTTCCGGAAAGCTTACTTTCAGGTTACTCGTGCGGTAAATACGGGTGGTAGCAGTTTCGGGGTCTATGCTTGTCATATTGAAGTTTCTGCCATCTGTAGAATGCAGGCTCATACCCAGAATATAACGATTTTCGGGTTTATTTAGAACCGCTTCAAAGTGCATATTGGATGCGCTGTTATTCATTTGCAGGCTGTTAAGCGTGTACAAAGGCTGATCGTAATCCACATAAAGCGGGCTAAGATTGATACGGGCGCCGCTTGAATAATCCATTTGGGTTACTACAGGAGTCAAGCCAGAGAGTGCCATTTTATTTATCAAGGATAAAAAGCCCACTCTGGGGTTATCGGGGTTGTAAAATGCCTGAAAATCCGGATCGCTCAGCAGAACGGAGAGGTCGCAGCTCATTACCAGGGTATTTGTAGCGGTATCGATGCTACTTTGGATGGAGGCGATGCGGGTAATATCGCTGGTACTGGTGCCGGTTATTTTGTACAAGCCCGCGGTATATGATAATAGTGATATATTTACATAATGCAAAGCCCAGGCTACGGCGCCGGGAGCGTAAGGATCGTCCAAAGCGGGGTCGGCTACACCCACCATATAAGAGTAAAAAGGTCCCAAAAAACCGCCACTGGTAGGGAATCCGCCGCCGCGGGTTTTAAGCCCCACGATGAGCTTGGTATCTGTAAGAGTTACGTAATCTGAGATGATATCGCAATGGTTTGGGATGTCGTTATCAACGGGGCTATCGGACACCTTGGTAAGTAGTGCGGGTGCAGGCAAGCCCGTTCCGCTATAGCGCACCGGCAAGATTTCCGGCAATTCACTGCCAATGGATTTCCTCAGCCCATAGTAAACCCTGCCGGTGCCGGCATTTACCTGCGCCTGATAGCTGCGGGTTGTTGCATTAAAAAGCGTGAGGTCTGTCTCGGATATACCCGTGCCATTTTGGTAAAGAATCTTGTTTTGAGTGATGTTGTTTTGATTGATCTCGGTACGCATATTCACTTTGGAATCTGCACCTATACCGCTAAAACGGATGTTTTGCCAAGCATCAATGCTCAAAGCAGATGTGCTACATAGAATTGATAAGAACAGGATTGTGCAAAAGTGTTTCATGGTGTTACCTCAAATCAATTTTTACCAATCCACCAGAAGGCAATATTTTGTCAAGGGGAAAAGAGAAAGTGCAGGTATTTTAAGAATTTTTAGAATCAAACTCGCCTTTGCTGACTATCTATGCTGTATTTAGCAGATTCTCGTGTTCGTTTGGCATTTTGGGTCAACGCTAAGGGCGAAGGGCATAGAGCAATTCTATACTCTAAGCCCTTTGCCCTAAACACCTTTTGGCTCACTTTCAAACTTGGTTGGTAGCCATCGAATATATTGGATGCGGTTATTTCCCAAAATGATGGCATCATAGCTGTCTTGTCCCGTCAGGGACAAGACCTTTACACAGCTTGAATTTGAAGCCATCTTAGGCTTCATTTTCTCTGCATTAGTTCATTTTTTTTACCCACTATATTTGAAAGTAAGCTTTTTTTATTTTGGGATGCTTAAAAGGCTATAACTCACAGCACCTTATAGCGCAACCAGATTTTATCTTGATACAGAGTTTTCATGTCCAAAAGCTGGAGCTTGTTTGGAAGGTTATCTGGCCAATGCGGCTCCGGAGAGCTAAAGAGTGTGGGAATGCTGTATCCGCCTATCACCAGAGGGCTGAAAAGGATATTAATTTCGTCCAGAAGTCCCTGCCGGATCAGTGCGCCGCTCAGTTTGCCTCCCGAGCTGGTGACAATCGTATGCACTCCCAGTTTGTTTTTCACTTTTGCCAGCATTCGGGGCAGATCAACCCTATCTTTGCCTTGTATCAAATAAGGGATCTTGCGGCTTTTGAGAAATGCCAGATATTCCGGAGGGGCAGTTTCAGCAGTAAGATGCAGCATATAGGTATGGGGATCATCGCAGTCTGCGGTATAGCCATTGCGAAATCTCCCTCTGCCATCCACCACCGAAGTCCAGGTGTTTCTACCAGGGCGATTCAGAATGTCCTCTGGTAAAAAGTCTTTGTAAAGTGTTTTTGGATTCCCTGTAAAAGGGGGAAGCTCTGGCGGTGTTTGGATTTCGGAAATCAGCATATTGGAACCTTCCAAATACATATCCGGTTTGTAAAGCTCAAATACAGCTTGTGTAAAGCCTTCCCACTCGCCTGGGTACGACATCATGGCAAAAAGCTCTGGCTGTTTGAATGCGTCAAACATTGTAGAATTGGGCGCAAAGGTAATTCTGCCATCCAGCGATGCGCTTACATATAGAAACACTTTGGGTCTGTCCATTGTATCCTCCCGTGTGGGGCTAATGCGAAGAGCAGAGAGCAACTAACCAGGCAACTGCGGACGATGCTATTCCACAGTTACACTCTTTGCCAGATTGCGCGGCTGATCCACATCCAAACCTTTTAGCTCTGCTACGTGGTATGCCAAAAGCTGCAAGGGGATTACCGTAAGCAGCGGTTGCAAATTATTCATGGTATCCGGTATGTAGATCACCTTTTCGCTTATCTTGCTTAGCTCGGTATCGCCTTGGGTGGCGATGGTGATCAGCCGGGCTTTGCGTGCTATCACTTCCTGAAGGTTTGAGTGAATCTTATCATATAGCGGGTCGCGGGTGGCAATGGCGATTACCGGCATGTTTTCATCGATGAGGGCGATGGGACCGTGTTTCATCTCGGCAGCGGGATAGCCCTCGGCATGGATGTAGGAAATCTCTTTTAGCTTCAATGCGCCTTCGAGGGCAACGGGATAGTTTACCCCGCGTCCCAAATACAGAGCGTGGTCGCTATCTTTGATGGTTTGCGCAATCTCGCGAATAGTACCGTCCAGCTTCAATATCTCTTCCACTTTGGCGGGGATTTCTTCCAGCGCCTTGATGTATTCGATGCCGTCCGGATGCGAAAGGTGGGTCATTCTGCCCAGATAAATCGCCAATAGGCTAAGGATAGTCACCTGCGAGGTAAAGGCTTTGGTAGAGGCTACGCCTATTTCGCTGCCGGCGTGGATGTAGGTGCCGCCATCGCTTTCGCGCGCCACGGTGGAGCCCACCACATTGGTAATGCCCAATACTCTGGCACCTTTGGCTTTGGCTTCGCGCATTGCCGCCAGGGTATCGGCAGTTTCACCGGATTGGCTAATGGCAAATACCAGGGTATCTTCCGGAATGATGGGATTGCGATAGCGGTATTCGCTGGCATATTCGGCATGCACGGGGATGCGCGCCATATCTTCGATGATGTATTTGCCGATAAGCGCTGCGTGGTATGAAGTTCCGCAGGCGATGAGATGGATTTGCTTCACCTTGCGCAATTCAAAATCTTGCAGGTTCAAGCCCCCCAAGCGGGCGGTGCCCATGGCGTCATTGATCCTGCCGCGGAAGCCGTTTTCGATGGTGATGGGCTGTTCAAAGATTTCCTTCAGCATAAAATGCGCAAAATCTCCCTTTTCGATGGCGGAAATATCCCAATCCACCAGGCTGATCTGCGGGATTACCGTGGCTTTATCCAGGGTGCTTAGTTCAAAGCCATCAGCGCGCACGATTGCCAGCTCACCATCTTGCAAGTAAATTACGCGTTTGGTATGGTTTACAATAGCGCTTACATCGCTGGCGATAAAGTGTTCATTTTCCGCAATGCCGATAATCAGCGGGCTACCTTTGCGCACGGCGATCAGGCGATCCGGATGCTCTTTGCTGATTACCACCAGCCCGTAAGTGCCTTCGATGCGCTTCAATGCTTCGCGCACGGCATCTTCCAAGCCTAAACCGGTGCCCAGATATTGGTCTATAAGGTGTGCTATTACCTCGGAATCTGTTTCGCTGCTAAACTGATGCCCAAGCTCTATCAAACGCTGTTTCAAGAGCTTATAGTTTTCGATAATGCCATTGTGCACGATGGCGAGATTGCCCTCGCAATTTGTATGCGGGTGGGCATTTATCTCGTTTGGCTCACCATGCGTAGCCCAGCGGGTGTGGGAGATCGCCACGCTGCCAGAGCATTTGGAAGGTTCGGGCAGGCTGCGTTCCAGCTCGATAATTCTACCTTGTTTTTTATAAACCTGTAATTCGTTTTCGTGGATCAATGCCGCTCCGGAGGAGTCATAACCTCTGTATTCCAGGCGCTTTAATGCCTCCACCACGATGGGCAGGGCATTGCGTTTACCGATGTATCCTACGATTCCACACATTCATTACCTCCTGTATGTTTGTGAAATAGATATATTGCTATGCTTAAAATGATGACGGCAGGGGCTGCCAGCCAATAGTGTAATTCCTCGCTGGTTCCCAGATATTTCATCCAGGGGGCTTTCGCGAAATGCATGATGAAGACCGCCAAACTGTTATTTACGGTATGCGAGAGCATGGAAAGATAGATGGAGCCGCTCTTGAGGGTTTGATATCCCAAAAGGAGTCCCAGTAAGAATACCGGCACAAAGCGGAAAGGGTCCAGATGGAATGCCGCAAAGAGCAGCGCCGTGATGATGATATTCATCCGCATGCCATAACGCTCGAAAAAGCGGGGCATGAGCCCTCTAAAGAGGATCTCTTCGCAGATGCCCGGCGCCACGGCAATCACCAAAAAGCTTTGCCAGAGAGGGATATCCAGCTTAAAGAGCTGAGAAAGATTTTCTAAATACTGCGAGGGGAAAGGGAATATTCTATTGATAAGCTGCCCGATAATCGCCGCCAGGATAGCCCCGGGTATCGCCATAAAGATTACCAGGAGCGTGTCCAGCACCTTCGGAGCCTTTAGCCGCAACGTGCTATTAAGGTCTTGCTTCAGAAGCCTTAATAGTAGCACTACAGGCAAAAGAATGATAAAGATTTGGGTATAAAGCAGTCCCTTATACAGCTCCTTGCTCTGCATATAAGAGCCCAGGTAGAAGAGGGCTACAAGTGCAATGCTGAAATATATCAAGCCATAATATGGGCTAAAGAAATTGCGTTTATTCTTCTTTACGCTCTTCAGGCTGCCGCTATCATCCTCGGTGCGAAAGAGTATGCCCTCGGCATTAAAGAGCCGGATGCTGCCCCAGATGGCTGCAACATCCAGTACTAGCGTGCTGATGATGGTGATGATCAAGTGGCTTAGCTGATAATCCTCTACCATTACCGCTTTGAATAGCAAGGCGATATTTACCACTGGGATGAGGGACATCAGGTTGTTCATCTCAATAGCCGGTAAAAAGCTAATCATCCCCAGCATCATGGAAATGAATAAAAGGGGCTGTTCGTAAGAGCGCGCTTCCTTCATATTGCGGCTAAAAGTAGAGATGGAGAGCAAGATGGCAGAAAAAAGCGTGGCAAGGGGCAGCATCGCCGCCAAGAGGATAAAGATGGCTTTCAGCGGCATTTGTGCGCCTTCCATATTTATACCGGCATTACTAAGCATAAACTTGAGCGAAAAGCTTACACTAAAGAGGTTTATAATCAGATTCAGCATCCCCATCGTGATGATGGTAAGGTATTTGCCAATTACGATTTCCTTGCGTCCAATGGCTGCCACCAAAAGGGTTTCCAGGGTCTTACGTTCCTTCTCTCCGGCTACGAGGTCTGCCGCCACTACCGAAGCGCCACCCAAGAGCATCATGATCATGATATAGGGCAAAAAGGTTCCCAAGAGCATGCCCATCCGGCGTTGCGAGCTGGAAGTATCCAGCTCCGTAATACTGATGAGGCTCAAGATTCCGGTATCGATGCTTCTTATTTCCAATTGCTCTTGAATCAGGCGTTTTTCGCTGCTCTTCAGGCTTTGTCTGAGCTTGGAATAAATCAATTGCCCGCGCTCATTTGCCGCATCGTATTGGATATAAGCTTTGAAGCTGTGGAGACCGGAAGCGCTTACCGAATCTGCAATGGATATAATCGCCTGTATGTCTTTAGATTCATAGAGGCTTTGGGCGTTTTCTGCCGCGGGGATTATAGTGTAATGCTCTATCTGGGAAAGGTCAGTAATAATGGCTTGCGAGCTGGCGCTACTAATGCTATCGCTTACCGCTACGGTGGCGCCTTTTTCTTCCAATACTCCGGCTTGCCGCATCATGATGGTATTTAAGCCGATGATCAATACGGGATACAGGATTACAGGTAATACCATTACGGTAAATACGGTGCGTTTATCCCGCATTACCTCCATGAACTCCTTGAAGAATACTACTTTTACTTTCTTAAAATTCATGAGCCAATACCTCACTTTCCATCGCGGTTTGATTTACATAATGGATAAAGATGTCGTCCAGATCGTGCTCGGAAGTGCTATCCCGCAATTCCTCCAAGCTTCCTTCTGCCAGTAGCTTGCCCCGGTGAATCATCACGATGCGATCTGCCAGGCGCTCGGCTTCTCGCATGATGTGGGTGCTAAAGAGCACGCATTTGCCGCGTTCTTTGCAGCTGCGGATGAAGGACACGATATTGCGGGCGGTGAGGATATCCAGTCCGCCGGTAGGTTCATCGAAGATCATTACCGGCGGATCGTGGATTATCGAACGCACTATAGAAACCTTTTGCTTCATGCCGGTGGAGAGGAAATCTATCTTCTTATCCAAAAACTCGTGCATATCCAAAAGGTCTGCCATTTCATTGATACGTTGAGAGATCAAAGCTTCGTCCAGGGAGTAAAGCCTGCCAAAATAGCGGATAAACTCACTCGCTCTAAGGCGGTTGTAAAGCCCGGTATCGCCAGAGAGAAAGCCCAGGTTTTCCCGCACCTTCTGTGGAGATTTGTTTATATCCCAGCCCTGCACCTCGGCAGAGCCGCTACTTGCCTTTAGCACGGTGGAAAGCACGCGCATGGCGGTGGTTTTACCGGCGCCATTTACGCCCAAAAGGCATACAATCTCGCCATCCTGCGCCTCAAATGAGATATCGTCCACGGCGTGAAAGAAGCTGCCATCCCGTTTGGGAAAAGACTTTACCAGGTTTTGTACTTTGATCATCTTAGTTCCTCTTTAGAGGTTTTGAATGTTTTTTAAGGCTTTGGGTGCTGTGGCAGGGGTAATGCCTTCCTGAGTGATGTAGCCCAATACGGCGCTGCCGCTGGGATTTCCCTCGGCATCTTCCCGGAAAAACTCCACCTTAATGCGGATGGGCTGCCCCTCGGCTTCCACTATGTCCTTACCCTCGGCGTCCACGGCAAATACCTTGTCTTCCAGCCATGCCAAACCGATGGCAGCGGTGCCGTGCTCTTCATTTACGTTCTTGCGTTTGGAGCCAATTGCCTGTCGCTGTTCCAGCGATAGATTCGGTGAATTGATGCTGGAGCTTACCTTGCCAATGCGCTTGCCCTCTAAATATACGCCGCGTCCGGAAACGATGCCTTCGCTTACGATGATATTAAGGCGCTTGGCTACACCCGCGGCAAAGGCTTTTACCAGAGCGGCTTTGCCGATGAAATCCTCTTTGCCCATATCCACCGCCGCATCAAAGAGCGGGGCATTGATGGGGTGCTGGGCAGGAGTATATTCCTGACCCATCAGGGGCAAACCGAAGGCGCCGGCGGAGATGCGGTTTTCATCGCGTCCGCCCAGCCCTACCAAAAGCCCGCCCAAATCCAGCGCATAGCTTACGATCTTCTTAAAGTCCTCAGTGGCTTTGGCTTTGGGGATGTAGCATTCCCAGCCCCAGCGATTGGTATAACCGGTGCGGCTGAAGTAATAGCTTTCGCCATCTATCACCACTTCGTTGAAGCTAAAGAAGCTCATAAACTTCTCTGGATTATTGCGGTTCTTTAGCACATCTTCGCCATAAACCTCTTTGATTACCTTAAAGGAAAGGGGACCCTGGATATCTACTTTTACCAGTTCATCGGAGATATCTTCGGCGATTACCTCTTCACCCTCGCGCTTCTGACGCATGATGCGATCGATATCGGCGATGTATTCATGCGCTTTGCCGTCTATTTCCACCGTAGCGGTAATATCGTGCCCGGCATTGATTACCAGGATGAAGGTAGTGTCGTCCACGCGCATAAGGATCATATCATCTTCCACGCCGGCGTTTTCATTCAAAAGCAGGGTATATTTGCAGCTTCCCACCTTCATATCGCTTATATTGCCCGCCAGAGTGCGGTTTAGTAATTGGGCGGCGTCTTTGCCGCTAAACTTTAGCTGCGCCATGTGGTCTATATTGTAAATCGCCACTTTGTTTACCGCTGCGGCTTCTTCCAATACGCTGCTAAGGTAATTTACCGCCATGTCGTATTGACCAAAATTATTACGCTTGATGCTGGAAGGCTCCATGCCCTTGCGCGCTGCCAAAAGCGGCTGATACCAATTCTCTTCCAAATCGTAGAGGAAGGTTTTGCGCAAGCTTTGAGGGAAATCAAAACCGTAGTTTTTCATGCTGGTTTCTCCTGAATATATTTTTTCTTTCCAAGATATATTTTAGCGGGTTTTTGTAAAGTAATTTTTCCCCAAGCCGTTCACAAAAGAAGCCTCTCCCATTAGGAAGAGGCTCTGTATGTGGTTGGATGGATTTCTTAGTACATTCCGCCCATACCGGGATTTGGCATTGGCATGGGTGCTTCGGGTTCTTTGATGTCGGTAATGATGCACTCGGTGGTAAGGAAGAGACCGGCGATCGAGGCGGCGTTTTGCACGGCACTGCGCACCACCTTGGCGGGGTCGATAATGCCATTGGCAAAGAGGTCTTCATAAACGCCTTTGGCAGCGTTGAATCCCATGTGTATATCGCGGAAGCCTTTCAGCTTTTCTACTACCACGGCGCCTTCTTCGCCAGCGTTTGCCGCGATCTGATAAGCGGGTCTTTCCATAGCTTTTGCCAGGATTTCCACCGCCATCTTCTCTTCATTGGCAAGCCCCTTCATGGCTTTGAGGGATTTGGCTGCCTGGATGAGGGTTACGCCGCCACCGGGCACGATGCCTTCTTCCACTGCCGCACGGGTAGCGTGCAAGGCGTCGTCCACGCGGGCTTTCTTTTCTTTCATCTCGGTTTCGGTAGCAGCACCAATGCGAAGCACGGCTACGCCGCTGGAAAGCTTTGCCAGGCGTTCCTGGAGCTTTTCTTTATCATAATCCGAGGTGGTTTCTTCGATCTGCGCTTTGATTTGCTTTACTCTGCCATCGATGCCTTCTTGCGAGCCGGCACCTTCGCGGATGGTGGTATTTTCTTTATCCACTATCACTTTCTTGGCGCGCCCCAAATCTGCCATGGTAGCGCTATCCAGCTTGCGACCCATATCTTCGGAGATGAGGGTAGCATCGGTAAGAATGGCAATATCTTCCAGCATCGCTTTGCGGCGATCGCCAAAACCGGGTGCTTTCACGGCTACGATATTCAAAATGCCGCGCAGTTTGTTTACAACGAGGGTAGCCAGCGCTTCGCCTTCGATATCTTCGCTAATGATGAGCATAGGCTTTCCGGTTTGCGCCACTTCCTGCAGGATGGGCAAGAGGTCTTTCATTACGCTTATCTTCTTATCATATATCAGGATAAAGGGATCATCAAGCTCGGCAATCATCTTATCTGGATTGCTTACAAAATAAGGGGAGATATAGCCGCGAT
Source organism: Candidatus Cloacimonadota bacterium (assembly GCA_028695495.1). Lineage (GTDB taxonomy): Bacteria > Cloacimonadota > Cloacimonadia > Cloacimonadales > Cloacimonadaceae > UBA5456. Next base: position 17,705 of record JAQVIX010000020.1, read on the forward strand.
CAAACTGCATTCCTTCCACTTTTTCCAAGCCGGTATCGATGGACTTTGCCTCTTCGATATTGATGATGCCTTCTTTGCCCACGCTTTCCATAGCTTCGGCAATAAGCTCGCCAATTTCGGGATCGTTATTTGCACTAATGCTGGCAATCTGCGCTATTTCGCTATTGCTCTTGATCTCTTTGGCATATTCATGAATCTTATCCACGATCACTTTGGTGGCTTTTTCCAGCCCACGCTTGAGATACATGGGGTTTACACCAGCGGTAACGTGCTTTAGCCCCTCTTCGATGATGGCCTGAGCCAAAAGGGTGGCGGTGGTGGTGCCGTCGCCAGCGTTATCGTGCGTCTTTTCCGCTACTTCTTTGCAAAGCTGGGCGCCCATATTTTCATATTCGTCTTCCAGCTCGATTTCTTTGGCAATGGTTACACCATCATTGGTGATGGTGGGGGAACCAAACTTCTTGTCCAATACCACATTTCTGCCCTTGGGTCCAAGGGTTACTTTAACGGCGTCTGCCAGTTTATCCACTCCGGATTTCAGAGCGGTACGGGCTTCGTGTGCATATAGCATTTGTTTTGCCATTTGAGTTTTCCTCCATATTATTCAATTATTTTACAAAGCTTAATTTAGCAGTCTTTGCTATTGAGTGCTAATCTAATTATAAGCCGTTTTATGTCAAGTGCAAATTTCTTTTTTAGGTGTTAGGCGATAGGTGTTAGGTGTTAGGGCTTCGCGGATTTCGAAGCTATTTGTTTTACAGATTAGCATTTTGATTTGTTAAAAAGTTCAAGTTTATCTCAGGAATGAACCTGAGTTATTACGCTCTTTTTCTCAAACATCACGTTTGAATACTCTCTATCCAGTCTCAAAGTCTCATATTCTCTTAGTCCATCGCTAACAAGCGCATATCACCTCAGCGCCAGCCCTATCACCTAACACCTATCGCCTATCACCTCAAAATATGCACCTGCGCCATCTTTTCCGTTCTTCGCTTCGGATCGCTTTTTGCCAGCCAGCTTTGAAAGAGGATAAAGCTCTCTTCGCCGGCGCTAAATACGAAATTCTGGGAATTGCGGTTGCTGCGAAAGTCTTCCCAGCCAGCGATGGGATCCAGAGAAAAGACAAAATACAGGGTTTCGATGCTATAATCCGAATTCTCATCGCAAACTGCGCTAATAGTTTGTTCCCACTTCTCCCCCGCCTCCAGGTAGTTATCCAGATAATCCAAATTGGGCGCCACCAGCGCCACGCTGCCATCAGACAGGAAATTGAAGAAATAGAAATAGCCAGCCTTATTTGAGCTAAGGCTTAGCTTAAATGTTTCCCCATCTTTTAGCAAGCTATTACTTAGCTTTAGTTTTAGCTCCATAGATGGATTATAGATTCTTTCCTGGGGCAAGATCTTGGCGCGGTAGTGCATGCGATAGATGAGGCTATTTATCTTGCTATCATAGATAGCATCTTTCTTGAGGAACTCCTCTTCCAAAAACCTGCCTGCCGAAGAGGACATCATAAATACTCCCATGGCAATGCTTTCATCGAAGTGAGCACCGCGTTCCACCTCCATCAAAGCGGTCATATTGCTGATAAATACATCTTCCGGCTGCGCCTTTTCCAAAGCCAGGCGCCTTACCAGCTCGCGGGTTTTGCTTTCCGCCTCCTGAATGCTTACCCCATAGTTAAAGACCAGAAAGGTATCTATTTCCACCACCACTGTCTCGCCCAGCTGCATTACTTTTGTTTTATTCATACGAATATCCAAAGCAGGGGCATTTTCTCTTGCCTGGCTAAATTGCGGTGCATCCTTTTCTGCAAATATTGCGGTGGAGCGGCTGCGTAGCTCTGCCTGGCTGGCATCTTTTGGAACTTGCGTTTGCGGCAGCGCCTGAGTTTTGGTTTTGGCACAAGCGCCCAGTATCAATGCCAAACATAGTATTCCCCATACAAAACGATTTACCATTTTACTATCTCCCTTGCCGTGTCTTTACTTTGCAATTCCGGCTCCTGCATGCGCCCCATCCGCCGCGCCTGGCTGCTTACCTCTTCGCGGATATATTCCTGCAATTCCTTTTGGCTTAGCTTGCAGTCTTTATTAGTATCTGCCTCGCCGCGTAAACCTTTCATCAGAAAATAGCTAAAAAGCCCGTGCTGCATATCGGAGAATGCACTGGAGATTTGCGAGCCGCTGGAGGCGGAAAATACGGATATCTTGGAATGCTGCGCCTGCGGATTGGCGGTGATAAATATCGGACGCGCATCTGCTAAGATAATCTCGTTATCCCTATTTGCCCCGCTAAAACAGCTATCCAAAAAGAGGGTGATGTGTTTGGCAGGCAGTGAACTGAGGTTTTCATACAGATGGCTCAGGTCATAAGCGCTATTCGCCGCAAAATTGGGATTCCCATCATAAGGCAAGAGATACGCCGCCTTGCCATCCGGCGCCGGCACCCCATGCCCGCTGAAATAGATAAAGACCTCATTATCTGCACTTCTTACATTGCTGCTCAGCCAACCCCGTGCATCAAAAAGGCTCTTAAATTCCCCCAAAGAAGCGCCATCATCCAGCGCCATATAGATGTTTTCAGCTTTTATTCCCAAAACCTTTATGAAATACTCTTTCATTATTTCCGCATCGCGGCGGGCAAAACGCACCGGGCTTACGTTGCGGTAATTCTCAATGCCGATAATGATGCCCCATTTATTTTTATCCGGCTTTGCCAAAGTGGGGATATCCTTTTCGATATCGATGGAAAGCGCCGGCGCCTGCGCTACCCGCTCTTGCTGCTGCGGCGTAGTAATCCCGCTTACCACCATCTGGTCTGCCGTGCGCTCCACCCTGTGAAAAGCCAAATCCAGCGCTTTGCCAATCACGTTATATTGCGAACGGCTTTCTCTGAGATCCAGCTTGATATCCAGCTTCGTGGCGGTATTTGCGCTTACGATATCAAAGCTGATATCCTGATATTCTCCGGGCGCCATATTGCCCAGATTGAAGCTGGAAGGGCTATTGCCATAGAAATATAGGTCTGCGCCCAAAACCACACTTGCGAGCAGGTTGCGCGATGCTCCCATACCGCGATTGTGCAATCTTACCGTAAGTTTCACCGTCTCCCCCGGTTCTATTTTGAAATTACGGTTAAAATCCTCTATTCCGATATCCGAAATCTGAATCTCTGGCGGCAAAGAGGAACGCGTGGCAAATCTCAAATCTATATCCTTGGGTGGAAAGCCGTTTTTCTCGCTGAAACTAATCCTTAATTCCGCATTCCCATCCCGAATATCAGAGCCTGCCACCAGATTCAAGCTTTTGCTTATTCTTTCGCCGGGTTTGATCTCGCCAAAAAAGAGATTGCGGCTAAAGCTGATCCCCGGCGCATTTTTAAGCTCAAAAAAGGCTTCCAGCATATTGGCGCTGCCCTTGCCACGATTGATTATTTCGATATGGATTTCTGCTCTTTCCTCCGCATCCAGCATCTTATTTCCACTGGGTTCATTAAAAGCAACCGTGGCTGTCAAATCGGGCGGGATTAGCGCCACTCTGTGGGTATCGGGTGCTTTATCTGTAGAGCTAAAAGACCCCAGATTTCCTTCCAGCCTGGCTTCCAGATATTCCCACTCAAAATCTTCGTTATATTGCCGCGTAAGCAGAAGCTGATAGTTTTTGATATCGTCTTTTACCATTGGTGCTTTCTCGATGGGTACTATTACATCAAAGTCTTTCCCCTCCTGGCTTCGCAGCTTGAAGCTCTGTTTATTGGCATCATAATTGCCGATAAGCCAAAAATCCATGCTTTTGGTTTCGCGGCTAAGATTCAATAGCTCTTGCAAGCGCAGTCTCAGCTTGCCTTGATATTGCTCATGCTGCGCTTTTGCCTTTTTGATCCGCTGTTCATAATCCAGGTCCAGATCTGCCATGCGCCGCAGGGCGTCCAGCTTGCGCTCTTCAAATTGCGCATTTGTTTCATATTCGCCCCTTTTCAGATTCAGCAGCCCCATTTTCTCTGCCTGTTTTTGTTGCAGCAATTCTTGCGCCGAAAACTTGAGCTGCAGCGATTGCTTGATGGCTCTCGCTTCGTCCAGATTATTTGCATATATTGCCAAAGAGATAAATAGCAACACAGATACCAGATAGATACGGATTCTCATTTCTTCTCCCAAAAAACCTTGTCTTTCTTTATTGTTTTTACTTGATAATCTTGCACACTCATTGTTTTCACCAAAAGCTCTTAATAAGCGGATCTACATACCCGGAAACCCAGATTCGAGTATTTATCATTGGCATCTGTATGATCACGGTAGCTTACAGACCAGGTATAGGCTCTTTGCTTTCCGCTACCGCCGCGTATCACCCGCTCCTGCGAATGATATTTTGATCTGGGATCTACCTGCTTTTCCTTGCTATAAGAGACAAGGGAATCCCACACCCATTCCCACAGGCCCCCGCTCATATAGTATATTCCCAGCTCATTGCCTTTATTAAAACCAGAGGGAGATAGAAAGGAAACCACGGGTATCAAGTTCAAAAGCCAACCATATTTATCATCAAAGCCACTATATTCGTTGCCCTTGCTATGAATGCCGCCTCGCGCAGCAAATTCCCATTCTGCTTCAGTAGGCAATCTATAGCCATTGGCGTTCCAATTACATTGGATACTGGAGCCGCTTCCGCTATAGCAGGGATTAAGCCCTTCCTGGATGCTACGCTTATTGCAATATTCAATCGCGTTGTACCAGCTTACCTTTCTTACAGGCAAATCTCCCGATTCCTCAGAATAAGACGGATCCTGGTCCATTACGCGTTTCCATTCGTTTTGCGAAACCTCATATTTGCCAATGAAAAAAGAAGATACCGTTACGCTATGCACAGGTTTTTCGTTACTCCACCCCTTTTTATTGCCCATCATAAAGCTGCCGCCTTCTACAAAAGCCCATTCCGTTGCTTTTGCCTTGATATCAAATTGCCAGTCTCCGGTGGCTGCATCATCCAAAAAATGGAACCAATAGAGCTTGAGATCCTTCTTTTCCGAAACGGGAGCTTTGATTCCGGCGCCAAAAACAGCCTTGACGTTTTCCAGCCTTGTATCCCCTTGATGTGGTATTACCCTAAGATAATAAGCTCCCCCCTTATTTCCGCTCAAATCATAAGTAATAATATAATACTCATCAGCAGAATAATATTCTACCCTTATATTGCTTATCTCTTGGGTAAAAGCTTGCGAGGCAAATACCATCCAGCATAAAAGCATTATCAGCTTGTATGGCAAGCTTGGCACTGGATTTTTTCTGCCAAATATCCTTACCATGCTATCAGCGCTTTGGATGAATCCTTGCTTTGCAATTCCGGCTCCTGCATGCGCCCCATCCGCCGCGCCTGACTGCTTACGTTTTCGCGGATATATTCCTGCAATTCCTTTTGGCTCAGCTTGCGGTCTTTATTAGCATCCGCCTCGCCGCGTAAACCTTTCATCAGAAAATAGCTAAAAAGCCCGTGCTGCATATCGGAATAGGCACTGGAGATTTGCGAACCGCTGGAGGCGGAAAATACGGATATCTTGGAGTGTTTCGCCTGCGGATTGGCGGTGATAAATATCGGACGCGCATCTGCTAAGATAATCTCGTTATCTCTATTTGCCCCGCTAAAACAGCTATCCAAAAAGAGGGTGATTTGCCGCGCCGGCAGTGCGCCGAGATTCTCATACAGATGGTTCAGGTCATAAGCGCTATTCTCTGCGAAATTGGGATTCCCATCATAAGGCAAGAGATACGCCGCCTTGCCATCCGGCGCCGGCACCCCATGCCCGCTGAAATAGATAAAGACCTCATTATCTGCACTTCTTACATTGCTGCTCAGCCACCCCCGTGCATCAAAAAGACTCTTAAATTCCCCCAAAGATGCGCCATCATCCAGCGCCATATAGATATTTTCCGCTTTTATTCCCAAAACCCGGACGAAATACTCCTTCATTACTTCCGCATCGCGGCGGGCAAAACGCACCGGACTTACATTGCGGTAATTCTCAATGCCGATAATTACGCCCCAGCGATTCTTATCCACCTTTGCCAAAGCAGGGATGTCTTTTTCGATATCGATGGAAAGCGCCGGCGCCTGCGCCACCTGCTGCTGGGTAGCTTTGCCGCTTATCACCATCTGATCCGCCGTGCGCTCCATGCGGTTGAAAGCTAAGTTCAGCGCCTGACCCATTTTGCTAAATTGCGTGCGGCTCTCTTTCAAATCCAGCTTGATATCCAGCTTCGTAGCGGTAAGTGCGCTTACGATATTGAAGCTGATATCCTTGTAAGAACCAGATTCCATATTGCCCAGGTTAAAGCTGGAAGGGCTATCGCCAAAAAGAAATACCCCTTCACTCAAAAGCAAGCTTGCATTTAAGTTCCGCGCCGCACCCAAACCGCGGTTGTGCACCCGCACCGTCACCTTCACCTGCTCCCCCGGTTCTATCTTGTTATTACGACTAAAGTCTTCAATCCCAATATCCGCAATATAGATATCCGGCATTAAAAGAGCATGGGTATCAAAGCCCAAAACCACGTTATTGGGCGGAAAGCCATTCTGCTCTTTGAAGCTGATCTTTAGCTCGGCGCGCCCATTTCGGGTATCTGCACCCGCTACTAAGTTCAGGCTCTTTCGGATGGTCTCACCGGCTTTTACTTCACCAAAATAAAGATTGCGGCTAAAGCTGATGCCCGGGGCATTGTTTAGTTCAAAGCTGGCTTCCAGCATGTTGGCGCTGCCCTTGCCGCTATTTTTGATTTCGATTTGCAGCTGTGCCGTTTCTTCGGCGTCTAAGATATTATTGCCGCTGGGTTCGCTGAAGCTTACGGTAGCGCTAAGGTTGGGTGGAATCAGCGCGATGGAAGAGGCTGCGCCTGTTTTAAGTGCAGGCGCCTTATCGGTGGAAGCGAATGTACCTAAAGAACCCTCCAATTTTGCTTCTAAGTAATCCCACTTAAGGTCTTCATTGAGTTGACGCGTAACTATAAGTTGGTAGCTTTTGATGCTTTGTTTTACGCTGGGCGCTTTGTCCAGGGGGACGGTGATATCAAAGGTTTTTTCAGAAACTTTTACTTTATATCGCTGCGTATCAGCATCATAATTCCCGATCAAAGAGAAATCTTGTTTAACGCTTTCCCGGCTTGTGGCGAGTAATTCCCTTAGACGCGTGTTTAGTTTTCTTTTCGCTTCCTCATGCGCCGCTCTCGCATCCTGAATCCTTTGAGCATAATCTCTTCCAATTGCCGCCTTTCTTGCTGCCCCATCTTGTCTGCGCTGCTCAAACTGCGCTGAGGTTTCAAACTCTCCTTTTACGGGGTTAGTTATCTCAACTAATATATTATCTCTTTCTACTTCCAGTTTCTTGGCTGAAAATGGCATATTTAGCATTGCTTTGATTGCTCTTGCCTCGTCCAGGACATCGGCAGACAAAAAGCCGGCAAACAATAGCATTATCACCGATATATAAATAAAAGCTTTCATGGCTTTCCTCCATTTTGGCGTTTCATTGCTTTCTCAAAGCACGATTTCGTTATGTGCATTTTATTACAAAATCCTGTCTTCAGGTATTTCTATCATCCTGTAGCTGTGGGCATCTAAGCCCTTGGAGTTTATGACGCTTATCCGCCTTCTACCTGAACTGCGCATTAAGATAGCGGCATAGACTTCAAGTGGCTGAAACACAAGCTTACGCATTAGTTCGTGAAGTCCATGGGATATCTCCCGTATCATGGTTAAATCTTACTAACATCAATCTATACATATCGTCTTCCTTGCTACGCGGCGGGCAGGGGGATAAATCCCCCTGCACCCCCGTCTGGTTCTAAATGCATACATCGTCCCTTCGACCTGAAATTTGCAAAAGGCAAAAAGAACAAAAAACACAAATCAAGGGGAAACCCTAAGACAGCGAAAGCCGATACTGCTGCCGCTAATAGCCGCATAGAAGTTGCTCCGATACGAAACGGTGCAATAACTGGCACTATTGCTCCAGCTACCGCCGCGTACCACACGGCTAGACCCGCTCGATGCGCCATGCGGATTAGTCTGTGCACCGCTGGGATAGGAGCCATAAATATCCCAGCACCATTCCCAAACGTTGCCGCTCATATCGTAAATGCCAAGCTCGTTCGGAAGCTTGCTGCCCACTGTGTGTGTAGTATTACCAGAATTGGAATCATACCACGCCACGGCATTGATATCGTTACTGCCAGAATAAGTGTAGCCCTGGCTTTGGTTCCCACCTTTAGCGGCATACATCCATTCCATCTCCGTCGGCAGCCGGTAGCCATTCGCGGTCCAATCGCAATTGACATTGGTGTGGTTATTATAATTGCCCTTCCAGCCATTGGGCCAGTTAGAGGGATTAGTATCATAAGTACCATAGCTGTAGCAAGGTGTAAACCCTTCCTGCAGGCTGCGCCGGTTGCAGTATTCTATGGCATCATACCAGGATACCTTGTAAACTGGATAGTTCGCACCTACTCCATAGCCTGAGGCTGGATTGCTCCCCATCACCGCCTGATATTCAGCCTGCGTAGTCTCGTAGTTTGAAATGTAAAAACTGGAAAGAGTCACATTGGATGTGCCGTTATTAAAGGAACCGCCTTGAACAAGTATCATGTTTGATTTAGATGCCGTTATTCTAAATCTCCAGTTCCCGGATTCTACTCCTTCTAATAGTGGGTGCCAGAATACTTGTAGGTTTTTTGCGGGTTTTACGCTACGATCAATTCCAGCGCCTGTTGTAGCAATGGGATTTTTGATGTCTTTTGTGTCCCAGTAAGGATTAAGTGTCACTAAATACGTATCATTGGCTTTACCATTCAAATCATAAGTAATAATATAATATCCCCCCGTAGGCTCGTATTCAGCCCGGATATTGCTCACTTCCTGAGCCAGTGCCAGCGCCGTAAAAGCCAGCATAAGTATAAGCGCAATCACCTTTTTCTGCATGCTTTCCTCATTAAATATCTCTTGAGACAAAGAATATAAACCCTTGTTTTCCTGTCAATCTTTTTGTTGCGAAGCCTTTTGGACTTCTGCCGCTTATCCGCCTTCAATCACCACCAACGCCCTATACAAGCGAGCAGGAGTTCAAAGGGCTTTACCAGATTCCATACACCATACGCCAGCCTGGTGGATTCGACACGTCACGTGTCGAGCGAGGCTGTCCAATAATACGAAAAACAACACAACAACAAGAAATGTACACACCTGAAATGTAGGGGTTCAAGGCACCCAAACCCGCCGAAAATTACATGCAAAAGCTAATCATTACGGACTCAGTATCAATTTATTACGGTGTGCGCTTTGCGCACGCTTTATTAAAAACGGGCGCAAAACCTTGCGCCCCTACATTCCCAATGTGGCAAATATCTTGCTTGCTTTTGGCATTTCGGGACAGCGTTGCCTGCATCCCCGTCTGTTGCCCTTACAATGCCCTCGCCTCTACCGGTAAATTCGGGGTAGAGGTGAGGGCATTGCGAGAGAGGCATACGGGAAATGGGCGGAAAAATTGTCCCGTGCGAAATTGCTTGATCCCAAAAATGAGCCAAATGAGCTGATTTATGTTTAGTAATAGTCTAAGAAATATTGCGGTTACAAATAATCATAAAACGCGTATAAAATGGAGAGAACAAAATGTCTAAACTATCCGATATTTTGAACATGTCTGCCGAGCAGAACCCGGTTAGGGGGGCTGGGGTTTTATTTCCATATTTAAACGCGTTTCTTTACCCAGGGTGATCTTGCCTAAAACTCGCAAGCTCACTGGCTGCGCAAGCGCAGCAATGAAAAATGAAGGATGAATAATGGCGGGAGGCTGTCCAGAAATGCCAAAACCAAGCACGATATCCAACGAAATGGGAGTGTAGGGGCGCAATGCTTTGCGCCCGCTTTTAACAAAGCGTGCGCGCAGCGCACACCGTAATAAATTGATGCACAATCCGTAATGATTACCTGTTGCGTGTAATTCTCGGCGGGTTCAAGGCATTGAACCCCTACATTTCAGGGGTGGACATTTCTTGTTGTTATGTTGTTTTTCGTATTACTGGACAGCCTCGTTAATTTGACGCTTACGCATGGTGTGTGGAATTGGGGAAAGCCTTTTGAAGTCAATGGCGCTTGTGAAAGGCGGTGGTAGAGCAAAAGGCGGATAAGCGGCAAGAAGTCCAAAGGGCTGGCTTAATTTGTGATAATTTGCGTTAATCTGTGGACAAAAAAAGCCAAAGGCATTGCAGTTCGTGAAGTCAGTGGCGCTTGTGAAAGGCGGTGGTAGAGCAAAAGGCGGATAAGCGCCATTAACTCCACGCCTGCTGTAACAATAGCGACAAGATGTCGCTTATACAATCAAACGGCAAGATGCCGTTCCCACTCTCTGCCAAATCGGAGTTTGACAGCCCAAATTTCAGTGCGTGCGCAGCGCCTGCCACCTGCCACCTGCGACCTGCCAAAATGTCTATTCCAAAACAAATATCTCCGAACCGAGCGCAGCGCCTAACACCTATCCCCTATCACCTAACACCTCGCGCAGCGCCGCGCAGCCCTGCCACCTGCAACCTGCCAAAATGTCTATTCCAAAACAAATATCTCCGAACCGAGCGCAGCGCCTAACACCTATCCCCTATCACCTAACACCTCGCGCAGCGCCGCGCAGCCCTGCCACCTGCCAAAATGTCTATTCCAAAACAAATATCTCCGAACCGAGCGCAGCGCCTAACACCTATCCCCTATCACCTAACACCTAAAAAGTATTCGCTTTGGCAGGAAACTTGCATATAATATATAAGGTAATAGATATTTAGGCGGAGCCTAAGCATAAATAATTAAAAAATATGATAGATAAATAATGGAGAATGAATGAAGAAGCAATTCACTATCTTTCTGTTGCTGGTGTTAGTGGCTGTATTAAGTGCCGGTAGCATTAGCCTGCAATCCTTGGCTGCGGAAGCGGAAATCTTGCGTAGCACATCCGAGGGCATGAGCCTGCGCTTTGCCATCGATAGCTTTGAATACCAAAATATCGAGACTAAGGAAGGCGTTTTCAGCCGCCTGAGCGCAGAGACTTTTACCACTACAAACACCGTAGGCGAGCCGGCTTTGCCGCTTTTGAGAAGAATTATTTCGGTGCCCTTAGGAGCCACCTTGAAATACAAGATGCGCAATGTATCCCGCCAAAACATCGCTTTGAGCGAAGCGGGAGTGCACTATCCCCTAATGCCTTATCAGGAATCCGTATCCAAAAGTGCAGACCCCGAAACCCTGCCTTTTGTAGTAAACCGAGATTTTTACAACGGCACTAAAGCCACCCACGAAGCCACCATTCAGCTTAGCGAGCTGGGAATGATGCGGGGCGAGCGCCTTTTTGCCGTGGACTACGTTCCGGCAAATTACAATCCGGCTACCCGGAGCTTGGATGTAGTACACAGCCTGGATGTGGATATCGTATTTGAAAATGCGGATTATGCCGCTACCAATGCGCTAAAAGCCAAGACGCAATCTGTAGCTTTTGATACTGCCTTTGCAGCCAGCGTTTGGAACTATAATAGCAACCGCAGCAATGTATTTCTGCGGCATCCCACCGGCTATGTAATCATTACTCCCCAAAGCTTTATGAGTGCCTTGCAGCCTTTTATAGATTGGAAGCGTCAGGAAGGCTATTTGCTTACCATTGCCACTATTGAAAGCATTGGCAATAATGCCACAAACATCAGGAACTATATGCAAAGCCTCTGGAGCGCCGCCACGCCAGAAAACCCTGCCCCCAGCTACCTGCTGATAGTGGGCGATGTGGCGCAAGTAGTTTCCAATAGCGGCAGCACCGGCAGCCATCCTACAGACCTGAACTATGTGCGCCTGGAAGGCTCAGACTATATGCCGGAAATGTATTTTGGGCGCTTTTCTGCCACCACACCGGCGGAAGTGACAAATCAGGTAAATAAAACCCTCGTGCACGAAAAATACACAATGCCAGATGATAGCTACCTGATAAATCCCGTAATGATTGCCGGCGTTGATGACAACTGGGCAAGCACCCACGGCAATGGACAGATCAATTATGCCACGCAAAATTACTTTAATAATGCCCATGGCATTACGCCATATACTTACCTTTACCCCGCTTCGGGCAGCTCTGCCTCGCAAATAGTAGGCAATGTATCTGCCGGCAGCGGTTATGTAAATTATACCGCTCATGGAGACGTAACCTTCTGGCACAGTCCCAGATTTGACATCAGCAATATAAACAACCTACAAAACTATAATAAATACTCTTTTGTGGTGGGAAATTGCTGCCTTACCAGCAAGTTTGACCACGGTATTTGCTTTGCCGAAGCCTGGCTGAGAGCAGAAAACAAAGGCGCCGTAATATATATTGGCGGCACCAATAGCACCTATTGGAACGAAGACTATTGGTGGGGCGTGGGCTTCAAAGGCAGCGCCACAGGGAGCGCTCCGCCATATAACGCCAATAACCTGGGTGTATATGACGCCATTTTCCACGATCACAATGAACCTTTTGCCAAATGGGCAGGTTCGGCAGGCGCCATGGTAGCCGCTGGGAATCTTGCCGTGGTGCAAAGCAATAGCAATATCATCAATATGTATTGGGAAATCTATTCCATCATGGGCGATCCCTCGCTGGTTCCCTATCTGGGCATTCCGGCGGATAATTCCTTTAGCCCTCCGGAAACCATCTTTTTGGGTATGGGCGCCCTTGAGATAAATGCCGATCCTTACAGCTATGTAGCCATTTCCATGAATGGCGAGCTGCACGGTGTGGGGCTTACCGATGCCAATGGCTATCTGAACCTGGAATATGCACCATTTGTAGAACCCGGCATGGCGCAAATCGTGCTTACGCGCTCCATGCGCAAGCCCATGATCTCCCATGTAAGCGTAATACCAAATGACGGAGCTTATGTAACCGTGGGTCTTTTGGGCTTTGAGGATGATAATGGCATTGCCGAAGCGGGAGAAAGCCTGCCGCTAAACTTAAGCTTTAATAACGTGGGCATTTTGGCAGCCGAAAACCTCACGGTAAATGTGGATAGCGAAAGCCCCTGGGTATATTTTGATACCAAAGAGGCGCAGATCGATGATATTCCGGCAGATACTGAGGTAAATATCTCCGGACTTTTTACCCTGCATATAGATCAAGGCGTGCCGGACCAACACCGCGCCAATATCCGCTTTAGCGTAAGCGATGGCAGCCACACTTGGGAAACGCGCCGCTATATCGATATAAACGCACCGAACGTATATATCGCTTCTACCACTTACTTTGATCCTAATAATAACGGCGCTTTTGAGCCGGGAGAAACCATCAATATCACCCTGGACATAGCCAATAACGGACACATGGCGGTGGAAAGCGGCAATCTGAGATTGATCTTAAATAGCGAATACGCCAGCCTGCTGGCAAATCACTTTACCTTGCCCGGTATTCCCATTGGCGGCAATATCCCCATCTCGCTGCACCTTAGCATTTCTCCAGATGCGGAAGAAGGCAGCGTAATCCCCTTGGGAGTAGCGCTGGATATGGGTGCGCAGATGATAAATCATAGCATAATAGTTCCCGTAGGCGCCGTAATGGAAGCCTTTGAAAGCGGAAACTTCAATGTATTTCCCTGGATAAATAATAGTGCGGTGCCCTGGACTATCTCCACCGATGCCTATAGTGGCAGCTATTCCGCCCGCAGCGGCGCCATTGGCAACAACACCAATAGCAGCCTATCGATAAGCATGAACGTAAGCGCAGATTCCGAGATTAGCTTTTTCCGCAGAGTATCCTCGGAAAATAACTACGACTTCCTGCGCTTTTATATAGATGATAGCCCCGTGGGTGCCTGGAGCGGAAACGTAAGTTGGAGCCAGGTAAGCTTCCCCGTTAGCGCCGGACTGCGCACCTTCAAATGGAGCTATATAAAGGACTATAGTGTATCCAGTGGCTCCGATGCCGCCTGGATAGATAATATCGCCTTCCCGATAAGTAATGATACCGATATTCCCCTGCTCTACACCGGCATTGAAGGCATTCATTTTGATAATGTATTGCCAAATAGCACAAACACCCAAAACCTGGTAATCCGAAACCTGGGCGCCGGAACCCTCAGCGGTGTGCTCTCCATCCCCCAAAGCTTTACGCTATATAGCATGGGTGAATATCTGCCAAATGATAGCGGCTTTGAAATCCCTGCCACCGAATCTATAAGCTATGTAATAAGCTATGTAGCGGGCGAAACCGTAACGGACTTTAACGATGTAATATATATTATGAGCAACGATCCGGATTTGGCGGAACTAACGATTCCCATCTCCGTTACCGGCAAAATGGCAAATAACGATGTAATAAACCCCGTAATGACCGCACTGAAGGGCAACTATCCAAACCCCTTCAATCCGGAAACTTCCATTCGCTTTAGCCTGAAGGATGCCGGCAGAGTAAAGATTGCGGTATATAACCTGAAAGGACAGATGGTAAGAAAACTCATCGATCGCGAGCTGGATTCCGGCTTCCACAGCGTGGTATGGGATGGACGCGATGAAAGCGGCAAAAACGTAGCCAGCGGCATTTATTTCTATCGCATGGAAAGCGATAGCTACACGGCAAATCGCAAGATGATGCTAATGAAATAGCTTGCCATAAATGGAGAAATAATCATGAAAAAGATAATGATAATCCTTAGCCTCTTTCTGGCGCTAATGCTGGGAGCGGAAAACGTGGTATTAAGCAACTTGGCAAACCAGATAAGCCTGATAGAAAGCGGCGAAAACTACAGCCGCCTGCAAATGCAGCTTGGCTCTTTTGAGCAGGAGATAGTAAAGATAGAGGGCGAAAATTGGTATCTGCCCACTCTCGCCAAAGCGGGCATTACCCTGGAAAGCGGAATGCCGCAGCTGCCGGTAATGGCAGCCAGCGTAATCATTCCCGCCAATGCACGGATGCAGATGCAGATAGTGGAAAGCGAATATATCGAGCTAAAGCTGCCCATCGCACCCTCCAAGGGAAATCTTACCCGCGATATCGATCCCGCCAATATCCCCTTTACTTTTGGCGATTTTTACAAAGGTGAAAGCAGCTATCCGGCGGAGATCGCATATCTTACAGACCCCTTTATCCTGAGAGACTATCGCGGCATTACGGCGCGCTTTCAGCCCTTTGTATATTATCCTGCCACGGGGATTACCCGCATCTATACCAAGATCGTGGTAGATGTTACGCAAAACGGAACCGATACTCTGAACCTGCTCAGCGCAGCCAAAAATAGCTATGCACCGGAGTTTAGGGATATCTACGAAAATATGTTCCTGAACTTTGCCGATACCAGATACCCCTCTTTGGATGAAGAAGGGCGCATCCTGGTAATTACCCACTCCATGTTCAATGACGCTATCCAGCCCTGGGTAGCTTGGAAACGCCAGATTGGCTATACCGTGGATGTGGTGGATGTAACGGTGGCAGGACCCAGCGCTGCCAATATCAAAACTTATGTGCAAAACGAATATAACCTGAATAACGGGTTGAAGTTTTTGCAGATAATGGGCGATGCGCCGCAAGTGCCATCCTTGAGCAGCGGCGGCGGTGGCAGCGACCCCTCCTACTCGCTTTTGGCGGGAAACGATAACTACCCGGATATCTATGTGGGACGCTTTAGTGCCCAAAGCGTGGCGGAAATGAATATCCAGGTAGAAAAAGCGGTGTTTTACGAGCGTGATGCCGGCGCTACCGATGTGTGGGCGCAAAAAGCCATGGGCATCGCTTCCAATGAAGGCGGCGGCGGACAGGGCGATAACGGCGAAAGCGATCAACAGCACATGGAGATAATCCGCGGCAAGCTCTTGAACTATGGCTACACCAGCGTGGACCAGGTATATCAGGCGCAGGGTGCTACCGCAGCACAGGTAACGAACTATCTGAGTGATGGACGCGGCTTTATAAATTACGTTGGGCACGGCTCGGATACCTCCTGGGTTACCACCGGATTCAATATCAACAACGTAAATGCCCTTACAAACGATTACAAGCTGCCGGTAATTGCCTCCGTGGCGTGCGTAAATGGCAATTTTGTAAGCCAAACCTGCTTTGCCGAAGCCTGGCTGAGAGCCAAAAATAGTAGCACAGGAAATCCTACCGGTGCCGCGGCGATGTATGCCTCCAGTGTAAACCAAAGCTGGGCACCGCCGATGCGCGCACAGGATGAATTTACCGATCTCTTAATAGCCGAAGCCAAAAGCACTATTGGTGGCATCTTTTTCAATGGCTCTTCCAAGATGACTGAGGTATATGGCACAAACGGCGCCAGTGAGTTTAAAAACTGGCATATCTTTGGTGATGCTTCCATGATGATGCGTAGCAAAACCCCTACTCAGATTACAGCCATTTACGAACCGGTACTATTGATTGGCATGAATAGCCTTTTGGTACAAAGCGAAGCTGGCGCCAGGATGACGC
>JAQVIX010000107.1 GCA_028695495.1 Candidatus Cloacimonadota bacterium
ATAGAACATGCCATCACTTTGCAGGAAGCTTCTATCCAAATCGATGTAACAAACCAGTTGCACTTTTCCTGCAAATTCACCGGCAGCATCCGGTCAATGTGCGAAAACGAAGTGGTGATAATCCCCATAATAGACGATAATGGCAATCCTTACATCATTCCCCCCGCCACTGATGCCGCTTTTGGGCAAAAAACCCTGGTTTTGCACGATAATATCAGCCAGCTTTTGCAGATAATGCCCACCCATATTGATATCATCAGTCCTCAATTTACCATCGATACTTCCTCCGGCTTTGGCACTTTGCAAGATACCCAGATTATCAAAGCCGAATACCTGGTGGATGCGCCTTTCCGCTTCCAATTGCACGAATATCCCATTGAAATACAGGAAGTATTGGAAATCTCCCTGCCGGAAGACAATCGCGATCTTATCCGTAAAAACCTGCTGGATGCGCAGCTTGAAATCCTATTGCACAATAAGCTCCCCCTCGGCGGCAAGGCTTATGCGTATTTCTCCACTCAAGAAGATATCGATATAGACGATCCCGATACCTATAACTTCGTAAAAAGCATTGCGATCCAAAGCAGCATCCAAAACCCCGACTGGCAAACTATTCCGGGCTTGCGGCTTACGCGCGATGAATTACTCCTTTTTGCCGAAGAAGACCTGTATTTGAAATGGGTATTTAGTTTTGAGGCTACGGAAGACGTAGTAGAAATCCATGCCTCTACGGGGGATTATATCGCCATCAAAGGCTCCTTCAAGGGCAAGGTAAGGGTGGAGGAATAAAATGAAAAAGCTATATATCCTTCTCGCAATCCTGATCAGCCTTGGCTTGCTAAACGCCATGCCCAGCGCCAAATCCATCTTTTTTGCCGATAGCTATATGCTGCGCGCCGCGGGAGTGGAGGCAAACTACTGGAATCCCGCCCGCATAAACAAAGCACCGGGGGGTGAATTGTGGCTCCCCGCCCTGAATACCGGCGTAAGTATTTCCAATAATGCCCTTAGCCTGCATAAATATAACTATTTCGTTTCGCGCGATACCCTACATACCAAAGACAAGGAAAAGCTCTTAAAAGGCATGCGCGGCAAGCTGGCGCTTAGCGCCGAAGCCAGCATCAGCACCTTTGGCTTTACCAGCGGCTATGTAGCCCTTTCCAGCGCAAACCATCTTTTTGCCAAAGTCCGCGCCCAAGAGGATATCCTGCGTTTGGCGCTTTATGGCAATAACAAAGATGAATACCGCTTTGGTAAAGAAGCAAACGGCGCGGACGGCATTGCCTATAGCGATATTACCCTGGGCTTTGGCGGATTCAAATTGCCCTATCTGGATCAGTATGTTCCGGATATCTATATCGGTGCCTCGCTGAGTGCCTTGGCGGGCATTGGCAGTGTGGAAACCCAAAAGTTTGATGCCATTGTATCAAACAACACCGAAAGCGGGCTGAGCGTGGACTTGGAAGCGCAGGCGCGTTATGCCACGGTGGGTGCTGGATTCAAGAGCATGCTGGGGCTTTATAGCGAAGTGTATCCAAATCTGGAACTGGGTTTTACGCTGGATAATATCGGCGGCAGCATCAAATGGATGGGAGATAGCAGCGCAGAGTATTACAGCGTGTGGGCAGATAGCATCTATGCGCTGAATGTGGATGAAGAAGACCTCTTTAACGAAGAGCAGGAAAGCCGCGAACTGGACGGCTTTGAAAGCAAACTGCCGCCGGAAATGCGCCTGGCGGCAAAGTATAGTATTGCAAACGCCACCTTTAGCCTAGACTATGTGCAGGGCTTTGAACATTCTGCCCTTACCAGCGCTACCGGTCGCATCTCTGCCGCAGCAAGCTACTATCCGGTACAGAGCTTACCCCTTATCTTTGGCATCTCGCTGCCCAATAGCGATTTGCCGCTTAAAACCTCTTATGGCATTGCCTATCAGGGAAGGAGCAACGAATTTGGCATTGCTGTGCAGAGTTTTGACGCTATCATCCCCTGCGAAAGCTCCAAAGGTATCGCTTTTGCCCTTAGCATGCGGTTTTTCTTTTAATGACATTTACTTATAGCATCGCCGCCATATTTGCGCTAATCTTGGTATCTATTCTTTATTACAGATGCCAGCCGCCGCTTTCACGCCCACAAAAGATGTTGCTCAGGGTTTTGCGCGGCATCGTGCTTTGGATCCTCATCAGCATCTTGCTGGAGCCGATAGCGTATTATATCAGCAGCTTTTCCGAGCAGCCGCAGGTAATATTTTTGCAGGATATTTCCCGCTCCATGGAGCTTAAAAAAGGGGGGAAAAAGAAAAGCGAAATCTTGCAGCCGTCCCTGGCAAAACTGGCGGAAAGCTACCGGCAGGCGGGCTACAAAGTAAAGCACTATCCCTTTGGCGATGGACTAAGTGGCGGCAAAGAAAACAGCCTGCTAATGAAAAGCCTGCAAGAGCTTTCGGATAAAGGGAGCTTAAAGAACGCCGCAGCAATAGTTTTGGCATCCGACGGCTGGCTCAAAGATGAAGAGCTTGGCAGCCTCGGCAGCCTGGCGCTCCCCATCCACACCCTTGCAGATAGCAGCCGCGAAGAGATTCCGGATTTGGAGATAGTATCTGTAAATAGCAATCAATACGCCTATCGCAATGAACCCAACCTCTTTCGGGTAAAAGCCAAGGCGACAAACTTCAGCGGTTCTGCAACGCTAAATCTTTTTATCGGCACTGCCAAAGTAGCTACCAAAAATATCAATCTGGAGCCGGAAAATGAAGCCACTGTGGATTTTGAACATAAGTTTAGCCAGCTTGGTTTCTTTGGCTACCGCCTGGAAATAGTGCCTGCCGCCCAGGAAAAGAATCTGGGCAATAATAGCCTCCCCGGCGCCATCGAAGTGCTCTCCGAAAAGGAGCAAATCCTGGTAATCTCGGACGCCCCCGCCTGGGATAATAAGTTCATTCTGGACGCCATTGGCAGCAATCCGCGCTGGGAAAGCATTTTTTACCAAGCCAAAGAGGACGGCATCTATCTGGCAGAAAAGCGTATGGAATTGCCGGGCAAAAGCCTGCCGGCGGTAATGGTAATCGTAAATAACGGCAAGATGAAGCTGGATTCCGGCACCTTGCAGCAGATCAAGGCAAACTGGCAAAAAGGTAGCGGCATCCTGTATCAGGGCTTGCCCATCGCCGAATTGGGCGAGATTTTGCCCATCCAGCGCTCCAATATTACTACGCCTTATCAGGGTTTTATCCGGCTTACAACGCTTGCCAAAGAATATCCCATGCTGGAAGATTTGCGGAAAGAACAAAGCAAGCTTCCGCCTTTGGACTATTACTATGTAACCGCCGCCAAGGGTGCGGAAGTGCTTGCCAGCCTGAATAATCCGCAAAACTCGCCCGCCATCGTGGCATATACCGCCCCGCAGGCGCGCGCTTTGGGCTTTAGTTTCCTAAATCTCTGGCGCTGGCAGCTGATGAGTGCAGATAAGGGCTATCAAAAGCTGATGGTAAATAGCCTCACCTGGCTTAGCAACAAAGCTTTGGGTGCCTATTCCGCTATCTACAAATCCAGCTATCTGCAAGGGGAAAAGGTGGCTATCCGCCTGCGCGCTGAAGATGAAATCCGTATTAGCGACCTCGATGCCAGCCCCGAGATTCGCATCTTTGATAGCAAAGGCACGGAACTCAAGCGGGATTTCCTCAGCCGTAAAGGCAAGGAATACCTTTATGAAGCCGAGCTAAAAGACGCCGGAGAATACCGCTTTGAAATAAGTGAAGGCAGCCGCAAAACCGGTGGACGCTTCCAAATCTCGGAATCCCGCCTCGAAGAGCGCGACTTTGGCTTTAACCTCAGCCTTTTGGAATACATCGCCAAAAGCAGCCGCGGCAAGATGGTCTATCCCGATAGCGATTTTCCCATCCTCAAAGCACAGAGAATCCAGCGCACGGTGAAAGATGAATTTGCGCTGTATAAAAAGTGGTATATCATCTCGATATTCATCCTGGCATTTGGGCTGGAACTCTTTTTCCGCCGCCGCTGGGGACTACTCTAATATAAAAATAAGGAGATACAATGACTTATATCCTCATCATTCTGGGCATTCTCATCCTCGTAGGAGCTTTCCTCTGGATGAAATCCTCCAAACAACATTACGCCATTTTGGGCATCGCTTTCATCTTGGGCGTCCTCATTTTTAGCCTGGCATTTTGGCAAAGCCGGCAGAACGCTACCAGCCTGAAAGTGGTGGGTTATGCCAGCAAACTCTTTGAATCCGACCTGGTAAAGTGGAATCTCACCTTCCAGAAAGGCTTGGGCACCAATGAATTGCCCAATGGCTACCGCAATATGAGCCGCGACCTTGAGGCTTTTAAGAAATACCTCTTGGAACAAGGGATAAAAGAGGATGAGATCAGCATCCTGCCCGCCAATAGCTATACCCGCCATGATAACTATGGCAATATGAGCGGCTACACCCTAAACCAAAGCGTTACGGTGCTTAGCAGCGATTTGGATAAGATTGCTGAGCTTGCCCTTTCGCCAGATTTCTTTGCCGAACGCGGTATGCAAATGAGCAATTCAAATCTGGAATATCTCTATACAAAGCTGCCCGAGCTCAAGCAGCAGCTCCTTAGCGAAGCCACCAGCGATGCACTCTCCCGCGCCAAAGAAATCTCTGGCGCCGCCAAAACCAAACTGGGCAAAATGCAGGAAGCACGCGCCGGAGTGTTTCAGATTACCGAACCCTATTCCACCGATGTATCGGATTATGGGATCTACAATACCAGCACACGCAAAAAGAGTATTAGTGTGACGCTGAGTGCGGTGTTTAGGCTTCGCTAAGCCGCTCTGCAAGGTTGCAGGTAGCGGCAGCTTTTTGGACTTCTGCCGCTTATCCGCCTTTTGCTCTATCTCCGCCCTATGAAAGCGAGCAGGAGTTCAAAACGCTTTCCCAAGCCCACGTACCATGCGCAGCTTAATTTTACATTCTCCATCCTCCCGATTGCCTCCCTCGCAATGCCCTCAGCTCTCCCCAGAAAAAGCGGGGAAAGGCGAGGGCATTACGAGGGCAACACACGAGGAAGAAACGAAAGTGGGAGCGACATCTTGTCGCTTAATGGTGGATACGGCATCTTGCCGTATATTAAAAAAAGTCCACAAATTAACACAAATTATCACAAATTACTAAGAACTACGAACCAAGAACTAAGCACCACGAACCAATCAACCAATCAACTGATCTCCGAGCGCCAGCTATGATCAACCTGCGCTTGCGCAGCCGCCATCCTTCAACGCATCGCGTTGCCCTGCTACCTTTCTTTTATCGCACATACACGGTAAAAACGCCGTGTTTGGGTGGCAGGCGCAGTCCAGCTTGTGCCGTCAAAAACTCCGGAGTGGTCTTCTGTGAAATCCTAGTATGGCAGATAGGATGAATATACTTGGTAGGAATCAGCTCCACTTACCGCCTGCCAGCTTAGCAATACATTGCCATCTGAATGAGTGAGGCTTACATTGGAAGGTGCGGACACATAGTTTTCCTGCCCATTGTACAAAGCAAGAATCTCAGCGGCGGAAAGCACCCGGTTATATATCCTAAAGTCATCCAGATCGCCATTATACCACGCATTGTCGCTGGCAACCATCCTTCCGAAATCAAGCGGCTGCATATTGATGCCAATCTCGCCGCTCCAATTGGCAGTATTAGTCTGAATGCCATTTATATACACGCGTTGGGTGCTGCCGTCGTAAGTGCCGGCTATATGGAACCATTCGCCGGTCACCGGAACATAAAGAGAATTGAGGTTTTTCCAGCTTCCTGCGGCATGTTTCAGATGAAAGAGCACTTCGTTCGTGTTATTGTTGAATTGGAAGCCGTATGAATCATTGCCTTTCATCACAATGTCTTCAAAAATGCCGGAAGTGGCAGAGTGCTTGACCCAGATGGATATACTGAGGTTGTTCGTAATCCGCAGTTGGGGATCATCGGGAACCTGGATATAATTCTGTTGCGCGGCAACGAAGTGATACGCCCCATGGGGATTTCCAAAACGATCGGTGCAAAGCGTAGCACCATAAACTGTGCCGTGATGCCCATTTCCGCTGGCGTCATCAGCATTTCTATTAAGGGGATAATGGGCAACCAAACCGTCAGTTGGCAAGTTGCGGGGGGATGTGGCTGGCATGTCTTTCCAAGCAAATAGCACAATAAATAAAACTAAAAGCATCTTATTCATGATCTTCTCCTTTTCCAAAGCCATATTTGGGAGTTAGCAAATATCTGTCAAGCAAAATTTGCTTGTTCGTATTTTTTTGTGAAAGTGACATCTTGTCGCTTGGTTGTATAGTGGGAGCGACATCTTGTCGCTTGGTTGTATAGTGGGAGCGACATCTTGTCGCTTGATGGTGGATACGGCATCTTGCCGTAAAAAAAAGGCACTCATTCAAACATGGTGGCTAGCCATCGAATATATTGGATGCGATTATTTCCCGAAATGATGGCATCCTACCTATCTTGTCCCATACGGGATAAGACCTTTACACAGCTTGAATATGAAGCCATCTTAGGCTTCATATTCTCCGTATTAGCTCATTGTTTTTTTTCTTTACCCACTATATTTGAAAGAGAGCCAACAAAATAATGCGGCAAGATGCCACTTCTACTTTCATGCGGCAAGATGCCACATCCACACTTATGCGCCAAGCTGCCACATCTACTTTCCCCCTCTTTTTTGGTTGACAGAATACCCCCACATTCTTAGCTTGGCATAAAGGAGAAAGACCATGGCAGTTCACATATATCTTAGTGCGATACCATACCAAAAGCCTTGTTATGGCGTTCAATACAGCGCTGCATGCGGAGGCTGCCGCTATCTCCCAAAAGAGATAGAAAGCTCTGGAAAATGAGATGGAGAGGAGATGAAAAAGATGGTCAATAAGCAAATCGATAACGATACTGAAAAACTGATAGTATTATACAATAGCCCGGATTTGCAACGCAAATTGTATGTGCGGCTGGAAGATAATACGGTATGGCTTAGTCAAAGACAACTATCTGAATTGTATCAGGTGGGAACAAATACTATAAATTACCACATAATGCAAATCTACAAAGATGCTGAATTGCAAAAAGAAGCAACTATTCGAAATTATCGAATAGTTCAAAGCGAAGCAAACAGGGAAGTTAGCCGTGTAGTGGCATATTATAACCTCGATATGATCTTAGCGGTAGGATATCGTGTGCGTTCCCCCAGGGGAGTGGAATTCCGTCAGTGGGCAACGAGTGTTTTAAGTGAATATATCGTAAAAGGCTTTGCTCTGGATGATGAAAGATTGAAAGGGAACAACCCCTTTGGTGATAGTTTTGACGAACTCCTTGCTCGTATTCGCGATATACGCGCCAGCGAAAAAAGAGCTTATCTGCGTGTAAGAGAAATCTTTGCCTTAGCCGTGGATTATGACCCAAAGTCTCTGGCTACACAGCTTTTCTTTGCCACTATGCAAAACAAAATGCACTACGCAGCTACGCGAAAAACAGCAGCCGAGATCATTGCTGAACGAGCCGACCCCTCAAAGAGCAATATGGGGCTTACTAATTGTCAGGCTCAGATTGTACGCAAAAAAGATGTGGCAATTGCCAAAAACTATTTGGAAGAACATGAAATAAATATCCTTAACCGTATTGTGGTAATGTGGCTGGATAGCGCAGAACTAAGGTTGCTTCGCGGGCAGCAAATCTACACCCAATACTGGCAAGAATATCTGGATAAGTTTCTGATCGATAACGATCTGCCCGTTTTGGAAGGTGCTGGCACAATAAGCCATGAAAAAGCAAAAGAACTGGCAGAATCCGCATACGAGCTTTTTGAACAAAAACGCCGCCATGAAAAAGAAATAGAAGCAGAAAAAGGCTACCTGCAAGAACTGCAAAGCAGTGCAAAACTGATGGAAATGCGGAAAAAGAAGAAATGAAAACTTATCCCTGTGCTGCCAAAACCGATTTGGCAGAAGGTGGCTGTGGCATCTTGCCACAAAAATGTAAAAACGACATCTTGTCGTTTGTTTATTACCCACCCTGCATGATG
>JAQVIX010000108.1 GCA_028695495.1 Candidatus Cloacimonadota bacterium
TTTAATGAAGCTACCGAACTATACCTCAGCCTTTTTGAAGGCAGCAATAGTCCGGATACCTATCTGTATTTAGGCGCCAAATCCTCTTATGCAGCAGGGGATTACCACCAGGCATTGGAGCTATTTGAAGGTTTTATCGATCTCTATCCAGATTCACAGTATTATCTGCCCGTTTTGGCGGATATTGCCAATAGTTATTACAATTTAGGCAATTACGGGCAAGCCAGCCGGGATTATATGAATATCCTCATCCGCTATCGCAATCACCGGGTCTTTAATGACGATGATCGCAAGATATTAGGCGATGTCTTTACCGGTTTGGAATTAGCCCTCAAGCGTGCTGATGATCCCGTTCTCTTGCAAGATGCTCTGGACTTATCTGGCACTTTCCAAAGCTTGTATATTAGCTTCGAGCTTGCCTATATCATCGTAAATCTCTATGCGGATAATGCGCAGTGGCAAGAGCTTTTAAGCTCGGCGGCGGAATTGCGTCGGCTCTTTCCAGAAGAAAAACGTAATGAGATAGAGCTACTGATGGCAGAGAGTTTGGTGAATCTGCAAGAGTATGAAGAGGCGGGTGAGCTACTGCAAAAGCTGTATCAGGATACTCAGGATCTGGAAGCCTTAAACCGCTGGGCAGAGATTGATTACCTGGCGCAGGATTATACTGCTGCCCTGGCGAAATATAGCGAAGCCTTCCAGCTGGAACCTTCTGCCGATATCTGGTATAATATGCTAAAAACCTCCATCGCCGCAGAGTATTACAATTTTGAAGAAATCTGGACGCTGGGAGCAGAGTATCAGGATGCCATACCGCAGGTGAGGCTTTTGCGATTACGCTACTTTTCGGATAATAAGGAGTATGACAGCGCTTTGGAGCTTACGGATAGTATTATAAACGAAAGCGTAAGCCCTTACGAGCATGCGCAAGCCTTTTTGTATAAGGGGATCATCCGCTATCAGGAAAAGAACTTTGACCACGCCATTGCGGATTTTAATAAGGTAATGCTTTTATTTCCGGATTTCCCTGGTATTCAGGATGAAGCGGGTTATTACATCATCCTCTCTTATATGGAATTAGATGATTACGATGCAGCGCAGAGTTTGCTCTTTGAATTTGGGCAATCCTTAAGCCCAATGCACTTGGAAATCATCAATCAGCTGTTGGAAGAAAAGCAATGAGAAAGTGGTTTTTATTCCTCTTCATTTTCATTGCCCAGGCGGCTTTGGCGCAGGTTCAGGTTTTGCCAGATCTGGAAATCACCGGCGAAAACCAGACCAAGATCTTCCTCTATAAAAAGGCTTTGCC
This sequence comes from Candidatus Cloacimonadota bacterium, assembly GCA_028695495.1. Lineage (GTDB taxonomy): Bacteria > Cloacimonadota > Cloacimonadia > Cloacimonadales > Cloacimonadaceae > UBA5456. The sequence continues at coordinate 1,310 of JAQVIX010000108.1, forward strand.
ATATTCCCCTGCCAGTGCTTTGACAGATAGCCTTAGCCCTTACTTGCCAATGGAATTGCCCCCGCTGGAGCTGCAAGAGCCGCTGCCGGAAAAACCTGTACTCACGCACTATTTTGATGCTAATGCCGCCAGTGGTATAAGAGCGCAGCTATTCTACCGTTTCTACCAGCAAAAGGCAAAGTTGCGCAGTCTTGGCTTGAATGCGGATTATGGCAAACCGCGGGAGGATTATCAAAGGCAAAGAATCGCTTTACTGGCGGATATCGATTTTAGCAAGTATCTGCAATTGCGGGCAAAAGGCAGCTATCAGGAAAGTGATTCCGCGAAGCTTATTAGCGAGCTTAAAAGCGGGCAAGCTTCTATCCTAACCGATGCCTTTGTATTGGGAGATAGTGAGATTACGGAATTTGCCAACCTCTTGAAATTCACCGAGTATGTTCAGGATAATAGCGGATACAATACGAGGATCAGAAGCCTATTGTGGCAACATCAGCACCAGATGGAGTTTGCCAAATACAATTTGCAAAATAGCCTCTATCTCAGTGGCGAGAACACGGTGATCATGACGCAGTTGAAAAGCCCGGACTATTTCTTTGAGCAGAGCGGGCTTTTTGTGCTTTACAATAAAAAGCACCTGATCCCTGGTTTCTCTTTCCATTCCAGCTACAGTCTGGATTTTGATAAGAACCTGAGCATTGGGAATTATCCAAAAGTAATCACGCAGGATTATGAAAGCACGTTGCGGGAATATCCCTATATCGATGCAAGTAGTAAGATGCGGCATAGCCTTTTGCCGCTTAATCTACAGCTTGTGTATGAGCAAGGCTATCCCGAATATAATCTCCTTGGGCTTAGGGCTTTTAAGCTGTCTAATACCTCGCTTTACTTTTGCGATCAGCCAAAGCTCTGTAAACAGGAAAGCGACTTAGTGGCGTTGGGGTTTCAGGATGCGTTTGAGAATAGCACGGCGTTAAGCCTTAATTTCGCAAAAGGGGATTTTATCTGGGATCAGAGTTTTGCCTTAGCTTTGGCGTGGCTTAGCCAGCAAAATTGGCAAATCAAGCCCTACTCTGCGCCCTTCATTATTCAAAGTGATTTAGCTTATGCTTATCAAAAATGGCAGGCGGAACTTACCTATTGTCAGAAGCTTGGCGCATATATACCGGCTTGGGAAACCCTTGACGGCAAAAGAGAGTATTACTCTATATACGATCTTGATTTGGGTCTTGCCTACTGGGTGGCGCCGGAGGGGCAAATCTATCTCAAGGGGCTTAATTTGCTAAATGTGCCACATATCATTCATAAAGAGCTTCCGGCGGCGGGCAGAGAGCTGTTGCTGGGGCTTAGGTTCTATTTTTAGGGGATGTTTTGAATAGGTTTTCCGTATTCTTAAGGGCTTTACTGAAAGCGATGTTTTCGCATTACAATGGCGTGCAAATCTTTATTTATCCTATCAGTATCTTCTATTGGCTGGGAAAGGAAAGCATCGTAATGGCGCTTTCCAATCTGCTTACACACCGTCTGCACTATCTGCCGCTCAGCTTTTGGGGTGTGCTCTTATTCTTTATCCTCTTTGTAATGATGAAGAACTATACCATCTATTTCCAAACGGCGCATCACCATAGCAAGCATTTAGTTAGCGACTTTTGGGATTCTATCATCAAACTGCATGTAATGCTCTTTATCGTGCTCATCATCGTGATGGTATTCTTTGTGCTTACCAGCTTTATGAGCTATTTCTATGAGATAAGGCTTCCGCTCAAGCAGGCAATTGCCCTATTCTTCCGCCTTTTTACCATTCTTATGATCTTCTTCTATTATATCGCAGCGATGTGGCTCTCTCCTTATCGTGAACGGGGCTATGGAGATAAGCGTAGCCAAACCCTGTTTGGGGGCTGGCTAAGCAAAAATCCCGGCGTAGCTTTGCAATACACCATATTTCTCATCCTGCTCGTGTTTATTGCCGTTAGGCTTTATTTACTAATGATCTCTTACTTTTATGATCCCCTTTTTGTCTGGCTAAAGCATTACCTTAATTTTAGTATCCATTTAGATTTAGTGCCGCTTACCAATATTGGCTCCATCTTTTACAATCTCTTTATGCTGGCAGTGGCGTTTATGCTCTCAAACCTGCTCTTTTATCCCATTATCCACTTCTTTCAGGTTGTGGCAAACCGTCTGCATCCCATCAAGCTAAAGCCCAAGGTTTAAGAAATGCCCAAAACTAAAACCCGCAAGAAAAGCACGAAAGGCAAAAGCAAACGCAGGATTCGCCGCAACCAAAAGAGTCCGCGCCTGGGCTATTACCTTTTAGCGGCCTTTGCCACTATCTTTTTGATGTGGATATTCATTCGTGAGCCGCTTCCTGCCCCGCAAGACTTGGAACCGGAGCAGAAGGTGGCAAAGAAAAGCGAAACTAAGAAAGCGAAAAGCAAAGAAAGAACCGATAAGGGTGCTAAAGAGAAGCAGGAAGCCAAACAGGAAGTGGTGCCCGAAGCTAAAACAATTCCGGAGCCTAAGATAATAAAAGAGGATACTCCCAAAGAAGGGGAAACGAAGCTGGATTTGGCTATTCGCAAAGCTGCTTCCAGTATCGGGGTTCCGGATAAAGCCCTAAAGCGCCGGAAGGCAAAAGACTTGGTAAACTATAGCGTTCCTATCAACCGTAGCCAGATGGACCTTACCTACGCCAATATGATCTTCAAAGGCACTTTGGAGCAAGCAGGGGCAAGCCTTCTGCGCGGGGAAGATAGCCGCAATAAACAGACCCTGAATTACTATCATCGCGAGCTGCCGGATAAATACCAGATCGAGCTATTTTACGATTCCAATATCTACAAAGAGCGCAGCACCGGCAAGAGAATCAGCATTGTAATAGATGATTTTGGTCCCATCGGGGGGAAACTCTTGGATGGCTTCCTGGCGCTGGATACCTCTATCTGTTTTGCCATTATGCCCGGCGAAACTAATAGCGTAATTACCATGCAACGAGCCGCCGCACAGGGACGCGAAACCCTTATCCATGTGCCTATGGAGCCTATCGGTTACCCGCGGGTGAATCCCGGCAAGAATGCCATCCTGGTGCAACAAAACGAAACGCAGGTGGAGAAACTGCTTAGCTCCTTTATCAATGAATTGCCCCTTACTATGGGGATAAATAACCACATGGGCAGCTTGGCTACTTCCGAGCCGGAGCTGATGCAAACCGTGATGCAGATCCTAAAGAAGCATAACAAAGCCTTTCTGGATAGCCGCACCACCAATGTATCCATCGCCTATCAAAGCGCCCAAAAAGCGCATATTAAGGCTTACCGGAACGACCTCTTTCTGGATAGTCCAAACATTAGCCAATCCACCATGGATGCGCGCTTGAACGATATAATGCAGCTTTCGGCAAGCAAGAAACACGTAATTGCCATTACCCACTGTCATAGTCTGGAAAAACTGCAATACCTGAAAAACCTCATTAACCGGCTGCAAAAAGCCGGCTTTACCCTGGTTCCCTTATCTTCCTATGGAAGTTTGGAACTACCGGAGATATTATGAACTTCTTACAAGCTATATTCTTAGGTCTCGTGCAGGGGCTTACCGAATTTATCCCAGTAAGCTCTTCTGGGCATCTGGCATTAGTGCAACACTTCTTTGGCATCGATACCGGACAAGACCTCAGTTTTGAAATCTTTCTGCATTTAGGCACTCTTTTAGCTGTTATCCTGTATTTTAGGGTATTGCTATGGGAACTAATCCAATCGCTTTTCTTTTGGCAGCCTACCATCAAGAATGAAACTCACCGGCATAATCGCTTTTCAATTCTCTATCTTGTAATTGCTACTGCGGCTACGGGAATCCTCTACTTGCTATTCAATCGCCAATTTGAAGCAGCTTACCAAAACCCCGTCCTGGTAAGCATCTTTTTGATAATTACTGGCACTATCATTCTGTATTCAGATTTCTATAAGAATAACGCCCTGCCGGCTGCTAATATGGGCTTCATGCGGGCACTGTTTATCGGCTTGGCACAGGGCTTGGCTATCCTCCCCGGCATCAGCCGCTCCGGCAGCACCCTTAGTGCCTCCATCTTCTGCAATATCAAGCGCAAGGATGCTGCGCACTTCTCCTTCCTGCTCTCCATACCCGCCATACTTGCAGCGAATGTGAAAGAGTTCAAAACCATCCTGAGCCTGGATACCAGCCTCTTGCCACAATATCTTGCTGGTTTCGCCGTTGCCTTTGTTTCCGGCTACTTGGTCATTGCCTTTCTTATTCGCTTAATCCAGGGCGGTAAACTGAAGTATTTTTCCATCTACCTCTGGGTAGTAGGTTTAGCTTCGCTTAGCTATCTCTATTTTGTACGATGAATAGCCGCCCTTATTCTCAAACCCCGCCAGAGCCTGTCGAGATTGCTTTGGGCAATAGCTATCTCTTGCAGGGCAGCGATGCCTATTTGATTGATACCCATATCGAACGTATCAAGCGGCAGATTCGCAGTAAACACGATGTGGATACCGCTGTGCTGTATGCTGATGAATTGCGTAATAAAGCGGGCGAGCTGGCAGAGCATTTAGATAGCTTTAGCATCTTTTCCGAGAGCAAGGTTATCATCATCAAGAATGTAGAGTTACTTCTTAAGAAAGAGCTGGAAGTACTCGTGCAATACTTTGAGGCACCGGCAGAGAACCAAACGCTGATACTGGTTGGCGATAAATACGATTCCCGCCTGGGCGTCTGGAAGAAGATCAATGCCGCCACCGCCAAGATACTATGCGACCCACCAAAGTTTACCAGCGACATCCGCAATTGGCTTACTACCGAGCTAAACCGCGTGGGCAAGCGCATGAGCCCCAAAGCAATGGAAGACTTTAGCAGCCGGATTGATCTGGATTACTTTAGCGCTGCCAATGAACTTACAAAGCTTACGCTCCTGGTAGGGGAGAGGGCTACGATTACCGAGCAGGATATCAATCAAAGCCTGGGCACTACCCGCACGGGTACAAAGATAGATTTCCTTAGGGCTTTGGGCAGAAAGAACGCCAAAGCAGCCCTGGAAGCTGTGGAGCTAATGCTGGAGGCAGAGTGGGAACCCCTGCAGGTCTTTTTCCAGATCAGCAGCTTTTATACCGTGCTATATAAGATAGTATTGTTAAGAGCAAAAAGGGTAAGCGATATGGAAATAAGCGCTAAACATATTGGGGAAATCTACCAGAGCCAGCGCAGGGAATACCTGGAATTTGCCAATAACTACAAACAGGCGGAGCTGGAAGCAATCCTGGAGATCCTTTTGGAAACCGATAGCCGCTTGAAAAGCAGCATCGTAGAAAAGAACGTGGAGCTGGCGGTGGCTCTTTTAAAGATAATGGGGTGAAATATGAAAGAGAGCGGAATCTTACTGCATATTAGTAGCCTGGCAAGTAAATACGGAATTGGGGATTTGGGACCCCAAGCCTACGCCTTTGCAGACTATCTGAGAGCTAAGGGACACAGATTTTGGCAGATACTGCCCCTGAACCATTGTGGTTATGGCAATTCGCCCTATAACCCCATTAGTGCTTTTGCCTTCGAGAAGTATCTGATAAGCCCGGAATTGCTCTACCAAGAAGGCTTTATTAGCCAAAAGGAACTGAAAGAAGCAGAGCTACCATTAAGTAATAATGTGGATTACGAAGCGGTAATGAAAAGCAAAGACAGGCTCTTTGAACAGGCAGCAAATAGTATCCTGGAAAAGCGAGACCTCGGAGCTTATATCGCAGAAAACGCCTGGTATCTAAAGCCTTACATGGCGTTTTGCCAGCTTAGCGAAATCTATGGTAATTCCAAGTGGTACAGCTGGCGCATTGAAGAACGCCGATACTCGGAAGCGCTTTATGATAAGCTGTATCAAGAGCATAGCTATGCCATGCAAAAGACTGCCGCATTGCAGATGATCTTTGAAGAGCAGCTTAGCGCCCTAAAGAAGTATCTTACACAAGAGGGGATAGCCTTCATAGGCGATGCACCCATTTACCTTAGCTACGAAAGCGCAGAGGTATGGGCGCAACAGGAGCTTTTTAATCTGGATAGTGAGGGACGCCGCCAGAGCGTTGCCGGAGTGCCGCCGGATGCTTTTTCAGAATTGGGGCAGCTATGGGGAAACCCCATCTATCTGTGGGATAAATTGCAACAAAGCGGCTTTGAGCTTTTTCTCAGGCGCTTTGGGCATATCCTGAAGTTCCTGGATAAGCTGCGTTTAGACCACTTTATCGGTTATGTAAACTACTGGGAGATACCCTGCCCAAATAATGAAGTGCCAGATAACGCTATTGGCGGTTCCTGGGTGCGCGCCGTTCCAGAAGCCTTCTTTAATGCTTTAGCGCAGCATTTTCCGCTGGATGTATTCATCGCGGAAGACCTGGGCATCCTGAATCATGATGTATGCCACATTAGGGATAGCTTCGGCTTTCCGGGGATGATTATCCTGCAATTCTGCTTTGAGGATAGCGTTCCCGATGTGCAGATCTATCCCCCAGAGCGCTATATCTATACCGGCACGCATGATAACAACACCACCAGAGGCTGGTGGCAAAACTTGCCCGAAAACTCACCTTCGCACCTGAATATGGCGATATTCTGCAAGCGCTATTTGCCTGAATACGGTTTGCCAAATAGTGAAAACATCCACGAGATAATGCTGGATATTGCCCGCATCTCCGGTTGTGA
>JAQVIX010000021.1:0-8678 GCA_028695495.1 Candidatus Cloacimonadota bacterium
CCGTTCCCACGATATAATAGTCCATGTAGCCATTGGGCAGACACATTTGTCTGCCCCTACAATTCCAGTGCGTGCGCAGCGCCTAACACCTAAAACCTATCACCTAACGCCTGATAAAAGCAAAAGGAGCAGAACACCGTTCTGCTCCTTTATAGCTTTTAGCTAATCATTGCATTAACATCATCTTTCTGGTCTTACGATATTCTCCCGCGCTAAAGCGATAGAGATATACTCCGCTGGAGAGCGGTTGATTGCGTTCATCTTTTCCATCAAAGACAATGCGGTAGCGTCCCGTAGCCTGCATTTCGTTTACCAGGCTGCGCACCAATTGACCTTTCAGGTTATACACATCCAGGCGCACCATGGCGGCATCCTTGAGGTCATAACTAATGGTAGTTTCCGGATTGAAGGGATTCGGGAAGTTGCCATTAAGCGCCGTTACGGTAACCGGTACCACATCGTCTTCGTTGCTTGTGGGGATGAGTACGAAGTTCAGCGTGGTATTTTGGTTTGGCGCCACGGTGATCTCATCCTGCGTAAAGGGGTGGTAGCCATTGGCTGTAGCAGTAAAGCTATAAATGCCTACGGGCAGCACCATGCTATAGGCACCGGCACTGTTGCTGGTAGCAGTAGTGCCATTGGAAGCGGTAACTACTGCGCCGGGGATGCCTTGATTGTTGCTGCGGCGCACAAAGCCCACCACCATGCCATTAAGCTGCTCTTTTACCAGGGCATTGGAGATGGCAGCAGCAGATATTACATCTGCCGTATAAACTGCTTTCACTGCCCATTTGTAGGTGTTGTTGGGCAGGTTTGGCCAGTTTTCGTCCTCATAGTGCGCAGTGGTAACGGTTTCGGGCGTAATGGAAATCCATACGGCTTCGTTATTCTCTTGTCCGGCTGTTAAACGCCATACCTTATAGCCCACCAAAGCGCGGGTATAAGCCTTATGCGGTTTGGCACTGGAGCTAAGCCCACTATCGGCATAGCGCAGTTGCGGTGCGCGGCTCAGCTCGGTATTTGGGCTGCTATTGGCACCTAAACCGCTATTGATGCTTATTCTGCCGGGGATGAGGTCATGGGCATTGAAGCTAATGGTTTGCACCATATTGCCAATATAGATATTATCGATAAACCAATGGTTCCAAAGACCGTCATTGGAAGGCGGATCATCGGCGTGGAAGGCAAGAATTACCTCGCTGCCGGCGTAGTTCGCCAGATCGATGGTGATGGGGTTTTGATAGTTGTTAGTACCTTCCGGTAGTACGCTGGCATCCCAAAGGGCAGTCCAGGTATTGCCGCTATTATTGGAAATCTTTACGTAGTAATGATCACCATTAGGAGAGCCATAAGTAGCGTAAGTATCGAAGGTCATGTAGGCATCCGGAGGGCAATTGAAAGCCGGCGTCTTCAGCCATTCATCCTGATGCTCGGTAACCCACCAGAGACCGGCTTGTTTTGTGCCTTCGGTGGGTTCTACCAATCCAGTACCAGTATTGATGGCGCCAAAGCTACACCAGGTGGGATACACGCCCAGAGTATTGGCAGCGCCTGTATTGGTAATTACCTGGCTCCAGCCGGCAGGCGGGAATTCAGCATCTTCAAAGCTTTCGGTAATCTCCACGGCATTGGGGTCGGGAGCGTTCCAGCTTAAGCTTACCGCATCGTAGGTGGGGCTTAGCTCAGCGCTTACGGTATTTGGCGCATACGCCACTTCGGCGAGCGTAATTTCACCCATATTGTGGTTTGCAGCGCCCAGGTTCAATTCACCAGTAGTGGATACATAGCCAACGGCGGAGATCACGTAGTTATAGCTTTGGTTTGCAAATACGTTTGGCATAGTGAAAGTGCCATTTGCCGTGGAAGTACCCATAAAGGTTTCATAACCGGTAAAGCGGATATTGGCGCCGGCGATGCCTGCTGCGGTATCGCTGGCAAGGATGGTACCGCTTACGGTAACGCGTGGCATAAATTGCATGGTAATATCCACTATTTCCGTTTCATCTTCTTCCAGCTCAAAATTGATTACCTGGGTTACATAAGTGTGTTTGGTAAAGGTAAGGCTATAATTGCCCGGCAGCTGGTTGGGAATAGCAAAGAAGCCTTGTTGGTTCGTTTGTACGCTTACCGGACGACCGTCCAGGGTAACCGTTACACCGGGTAAGGGCTGCGAATCCGGACCCAATACGGTGCCATTGATGTGCCCCACACCGCCGGGAATTACCACGAAGGTGATTTTCGGATAGCTGGCGGTAAGGGAGCCGCTGGCGGGATTCATGGGGTCAAGGGTAGTGCTATCGCTATAGTCATTACGGGCTCGGTTTGCATTTCCGATACTGGTTTTAAAATAGTTCGTAGAACTATAATATTCTTCCATCGGACGGTGTGCCATCAATACCAGATTACCGCCATCAAGGTGCATATAAGGCTCTGCGAAGGTGAAGTTGATTACGTTATCTCCAGAGGGGAAATTCATTGTACCATCATAAACCAGTTCCAGCTGCGTAGCGGGTATCCAGCTGGCACTAAGATTTGTAAGCGTGGTGCTGCCAAGCCAAAGCTTTACCGGGTTGTTCGAGACCGCGGTACTAAAGTTTGTGTAAAGCTTGAGGCCGGTAACCATGCCCACAAAGTTCCCCAGTTCATCTTGGGTATAGATTGTTTCATACAAAGAGTTTCTATACCAAAAGTCCAGGGGTACGCGATCATTTTGGCTGCCATCGCCGATGGTGATATCGTTTACCCCGCTGCCGGATATATCTACCGTATGAGCTATACGATTGCTCCTGCTATTTATAGACCTGGCAGGAGAGCCAAGGCTGAGGGTATAACGATTTTCCTGATCATCTGTAATGGTAATGGTAGCAGTATCATTGCCCATCATTATGGGAGCGTAAACCACATTGAAGCTTACCGCCTGAGCAAATTCAATCTCCACAGGCAAAGTAGGCAATGCGGATAGAGAAAACGCCAAACTGCCGGAGATTTCGATATTCGTTACGTTCAATGAACCGCCACCAATATTCATCATGCGGATATTCTTGCTCTTGCTGCCGCCGATGGTAACGTCTCCAAAGCTGTAAACAGAGGGAGTAACCATTAGCTCGGGGTCTCCCGAAGCCGTGCCGGCAAAGATAAAGCGGGTATTGGGTCTGTTTGCCTGAGTATAGCCACCGGTGAGAGTGGGACCGCTGGCGCCATCTGTATTTGCAGCCCAGGTTTTGCCTGGTTCAGCAGTGGCATATACTATGCTATTTCCCGTCCAGGAGCTGTTATCAAAAGCTACGTCCACTAAAAGGTTTTCGGCACCATTCCAGAAAAATGGTTCATCAAACTCAAAGTAGATCCAGCCTGTGGTATTGATCGCGTATGTAGCTTGATAGCAGGTAGTAAAGCTTGCGTTATCCGTATCAAAACCGTTAAGTGTAGTGGCATCGGTGGTCTTCAAACGGATCATCAAGCCATTTAAGGCGATATTATTAAAGGATAAAACGTTAAAGGCGATATGCTCAATTACCTGGCCAGGGAAGGCGCCGCCATTCAATAATTCATCCACCGTAAAGAGCATCTGCGTGCGTGCATCTTCATACAGCGAATAGAAGGGATAGCTGGATTGCGCTGTGCCATTTCCGATGGTAACTATTCCGGCGGGTAAGCCATTGCCAGATAGCGCTACATCGTGGTCTTCTTCGTTATATACAATGCGCAGGGTGGCGCTCTTGGCTCCTTCGGAAGTGGGGGTGAAGGTGACGTTTAGGAGTACGGATTGACCGGGGCCCAGTGCGGCGGGCAGAGCGTTTGTATTTACATTGAACATCGCGGCATCGGTGCCTACGATGCTTACATCTCCTGCCGCCAGGTTCAGAGTACCCATGCCGTGGTTCATCAGCATTACCGTTTGCGGTTCGCTGATCACGTTTTGCGCGCACATGCCAAAGTTTAATGCGCTTGGCTGATACACCAACACCGGTGCAGTGGGAATATCGCCAAAGGATACCTTGATATTTGGGAAACCGGCTACCAGGGTGCCTGTGGGCGGAGCAGAGGGATCCGGATTTACGCTATCCGAATAGTAGCGCAAGCTGCGGTTGCTTGGAGTGGTGGTGCTATAGAAGAATTGGGAAGAGCCGTCGTAGTTGGGGGTATTTTCATGCACCGCTATCACCAGGTTTTCGGTATTATTGTAGATAAATGGATTGGTGAGCAGCACCTCGATCCAGCCGGGCGTAGCGGGGATATTGGGTTGCCCGATATATACAGGTACTAATTGGTTCAGAGGAATCCAACTGGTTGTGCCGGAAAAAGCGGTTTGATTTGTATGCCCCATATAGATTGTCCAGCCATTACTCAGGTTTCCCACTCCGGCGCCGTTCCAATAGTAAGCCAGGCGCTCGATGCGTTGATTTTGGGTATCGATCTCGCTTTGCAGATAGATGCTCTGGCTATAGGTATAACTATAATAAGCGTTTACGGGCAGATAGAGATTTGTGGAACCTTCGCCAATAATCATGAATTGGGCGCCATTTCCCGTCACCTCTATTTCATGCTCCGTGCGGTTGCCGATATTATCTGTAATAGTAATAGTGGCGTTGGCGGCTCCCAGAGCGGTGGGCGCAAAATTAACCGTAAAGCTGGTATTTTGCACCGTTGCCAAAGTAGCCGGCAGGGTGGGCAGATTTGTAAGTGTAAAGGCGGCATTGCCGGAGATGCTGATGCTGCTTATTACCAAGTCTCCGCCACCTACGTTTGTAATGGTAAAGTTGCGGCTCTTGCCACTGCCTACTCTTACATCACCAAAATCGTGGCTGCTGGGATTTACCATAAAGGCAGGGTCTCCCGTGGGCGGGGAAATAAACATCATGATATTGGGCAAGTTTGCAGTTACATTACCCGAACCTGTAGAAGGGCTACTATCCTGGCTCCAGGTTTGATGCTTGTTTCCGATGCCAGCGGTATAATGAATATAAGGGTAGCCGCCGGTGCCGCTGCCGCCATAATCCGATTGTATGCCGATTAGGAGGTTCCCCGTGGTGTAAAAGAAGGGTACATCGAGGATAAAATCGTGCCAACCCGTGCTATTAAAGAGGTGATTGCCCTCTTTTACCAGGATGGCACCATCTATCAGGCTATCCCAGGTTTGGGCACTCAAAGTCTCATTCGTTACTGTCTTTATCCAAATCTTGTACGGCACGGTGGTAGTTCCGGTAGTGGCTACACTCCAAGCCAAACGGGTAATCATGCCGTAGGTGCCAATCTGGTCTTGCGTATAAAGCGCTGCACTACGTTCATAGCCATATAGGGTACAGAATGGACGGTAGGTACTGGTAGTGCCTTCGCCGATGATCAGGAATTCCGCTCCATATCCCGTTACCTGTACCGTGTGGGATGTGCGGTTGCCTCTATTATCCGTAATGGTAATAGTGGCGCTGGCGTCGCCTATTACTGTGGGCGCAAATGCCACATTAAACATGGCACTTTCCACAGTTCCCAGGGTAAGCGGCAGGGTGGGCAGATTGGTGAGCGAAAAGCCGGCATTGCCGGATATCGTAATGCTACTAATACCCAGATCGCTACCACCCTGATTTGTAATGGTAAAGTTCTTGTTTTTGGTATTACCCACTCTTACATTGCCAAAATCGTAAGCAGTAGGGCTAATGGAGAATACCGCACCGGCAGGAACCTCACCAAAAGTGAGTTTGAGATTGGGGTAGCCGCTTACCAAAGTAGCTGCCGGAGGTGCCGCCGGATCGGGATTTATGCTATCTGAATAGTAGCGCAAGCTGCGGACGGTTGGCGTGGTGGTGCTATAGAAGAATTGGCTGGAGCCGTCGTAGCTGGGGGTATTCTCATCCACCGCTATTACCAGATTTTGGCTATTGTTATAAATAAAAGGCTCATCCAATATCACTTCAATCCAGCCGGCTACTGCCGGTATATTTGGCTGACCCATATACACCTGGCTTAGTTCATCAACGGGAATCCAATCGTTCGTGCCGCTAAAGGCATTAAGATCGGTATGCCCCATATAGATAGTCCAGCCATTACACAGGTTGCCCACTCCGGCACCATTCCAGTAATAAGCAAGCTTTTCAATGCGTTGCCCCTGCGTGCTAATCTCGCTTTGCAGATAGATGCTCTGGCTATAGGTATATCCATAGTAGGCGTTTACGGGCAGATAGAGATTGGAACTACCATCCCCAATGATGAGGAATTCCGCTCCATTACCCATTACCTGCACCGTGTGCGTGCTGCGCCCACCCATATTATCTGTAATAGTAACGGTGGCGCTGGCAGGACCCAAGGCAGTAGGAGCAAAATTAACCGCAAAGCTGGTGTTTTCAATCGTTGCCAGGGTAGCGGGCAGGGTGGGCAGATTTGAAAGCGTAATGCTGGGGCTTCCGGAAATAGTAATGCTGCTTACTATCAGGTCGCCACCCCCCACGTTTGTAATGGTAAAATCTTGCGCCCTGTTGCTGCCTACTCTTACATCGCCAAAATCGTAGCTTGTAGGGGTAATCATAAAGCTGGGATCACCGGTAGGCTCGGCAATATGCATCATGATATTGGGCAGGTTTGCATTTAGATTTCCCGCATTTGTGGAAGGGCTGCCATCCTGATACCAGTATTGGTGTTTATTGGGGTCTCCAGTGGTGTAATGGAAATAGGAATAACCGCCAATGCCGCTGCCGCCGGAATCCGATTGCACGCCAATCATGAGGTTCCCCGTGGTGTAGATAAAGGGGACATCCAGGATGAAATTGTGCCAGCCGGTACTGCTAAAGTTATAATTCCCTTCTTTTACCAGGATGGCGCCATTTACCATATCATCCCAGGTTTGCGCCGTTAAAGTATTTTCCGGTATGCTCTTCATCCAAATCTTGTAAGGAACGCTGGCAGTGCCTGTGGTGGCAACGCTCCACGCCAGGCGGGTAACCATGCCGTAAGTGCCGATCTGGTCTTGGGTATAAAGCGACGCCGTGCGTTCATAGCCATACAAGGTGCTAAATGGTCGGTAAGTACTCGCAGTGCCATCGCCTATTTGAATTATTCCCGGCGGCGTGGTAGTAAAGCTCCATATAGGTGAAGCGGGCGAAGCGCCCACGGCGTTATTTGCCACCACCTTCCAATAGTAAGTGGTATCTCCCTGTAAATCCGGGGTATAAGTGGTTTCAGTAAGATTGCTTGCCAATAGCGGCGGATTCGGATTTGTACCAAAATACAGGCTGTAAGATTCGGGATCGCCAGCACCATAAGTGGGCTGCCAGCGCAACTGAGCATTGGTAAATACCTCGTCTCCATTGCCCGGAGATACCAAAGTGGGCGCCAGTGGGGCGCTGGTATTGGGGAAAATCAGTTGGATTTGCGCTAGGTTGCTGGTTATCGCATTTGCCGCGGGCGGGCTTTGCGGATTTGGAATGGTGCCATCCGAATAGAAATAGATACCGGAATTGGTGCTGGCAGTGAAGCTACGCCAGCTAATAGTGCTGCTATAATTAGGAGTATCCTCATATACAGCTATTATCAGATTGCTGGTGTTGTTGTAATTAAAAGCTGTATCCAAGGGGATATTCATCCAGTTATTTTCCGGTGGTAAAAAGGGACTTACATCACCATCATACACCAAGGTGAGATTTGCCACAGGCTCCCAATCTGTAGTGTTACTGAAAGCGGTACGGGTGCTATGCCCCATATAAATCTTCCAGTCTTTGGAGGCGCTTATTACGCCAGTGGTATAAAAGAAACGAAGTGCCGAGATTTCACCCGCGCGGTTGATCTGCTGTTGTGTGTAAATCTGCTGAGTGTAATTGTAGCTATAGAGCGTATAAATCGGCAGGTAGCTAAAAGTACCTGTCCCAGAGCCTATTTGAACCGTATCAGCAAATACCAGGCTGCTAAAAGTAAGCAATATACTTAGCAGCAAAATAAACTTTGCTATGCTTTTCATAACTTAAACTCCTCTTTGATAAATATTGGAGAGGTGAACGATTTAAAGATGCGAAGTTTTTACTCCGCGTTTGCATTTTGATACCAGAAACTATTGAGCTGCCGCTACGGGCTGCCCTGTTTTTTCATCGAAATATTGTCACTTGGTTTCACTTCTATGTTCTTTGTAATCAGGCATCTTGCAAAAAGAAATACACACTTTTACAAGCTCTGTTCAATAATATGGAGTATAGCATTTACCGTCAAGATAAATTTCACATTTTAGGAATATTTGTTGTTTGTGATCCGGTTCTTCCCCGTATAATGCCCTCGCAATGCCCTCGCCTCGACCCGCTTTTTCGGCGTAGAGGCGAGGGCATTGCGAGGGAGGCAATCGAGGGAATGTAGAATTACGCTGATGCTCGTAGCGGATTTGCGCTGGTTTAACCCAATTCGTGGTAATTTGCGCTAATTTGTGGACAATGCAATATTTACCTAAATCCCCAATGCAACACTTAGAGCAGAGAGGCTGTCCAGAAATACGCAAACAATATAACAACGAGAAATGTCCACACCTGAAATGTAGGGGTTCAAGGCATTGAACCCGCCGAAATTTACACGCAACAGGTAATCATTATGGACTCAGTATCAATTTATTACGGTGTGCGCTGCGCGCACGCTTTGTTAAAAGCGGGCGCAAAGCATTGCGCCCCTACATTCTCGTTTCGTTAGATATCCTACTTGGTTTTGGCATT
>JAQVIX010000021.1:8778-33674 GCA_028695495.1 Candidatus Cloacimonadota bacterium
TGTGTATAAAAAGGGGGAGGGGTGGTGGATAAAAGATATTCATCAAAACGCGTACTTTACCCAGGGTTTATCTTGCCAAAATATCGCAAGCTCATTTTGGGCAAGAACACCCTGGGCTATCTGAAATGCCACTCCTAACGGAGTTCTGCTCGGAGTGTATGTTTTAGCATTTCTTGATGTGATGTTGTTTGCGTATTTCTGGACAGGCTTCCAGCTCATCATCTTGGCTATGTCCTAAGAACAGCCATGAATTACTCTATAAAACACGCCATGCCTAAGCCAAAAAAGGGCAACTTATTTCAAAGGGCAGACACACGGGTTTGCCCCCACATTTCAGGTACGGAAACCGCCAATTATTGCTCACATAATACTTGCCTCTCTATAGCTTTTGCCTATTATATCAAAAAAGAGGTGAATCATGAAAAAACTCATATTTATCACACTGCTTGTTGCCTTTGCTATTGGCATGGTATATGGCGACTTGCCTATAGGTTTGCACATATTTCAGGATATGAAGGAAGTGGAACCCATCCTGAAGCAGCAAGGCTATGTTTTCAAATCCCAGAGTCAATACACCCGGGAATACACCAATGACAAGATTGAATACCTGGTGAGTTTGGTGCTCACCTTGAACTCTGCGGACGAGATGACTGACTGGGAGCTGAATTATTATTCCGAGGAACCCGCTAAGCTGTTTCAGCAGCTATCTGAAAAGCTCAGCAAGGCTTATGGAAAGAGCACTGAAATAGATGAAGGCAAGCGGAACTGGGATGTGGATACTGCCCTGATAGCTGTTTTGGAAAGACTGGATGAGGAAGGGATAAATATTCGCATCAGCTTTGAAAACAACTTTGATCCCTACGATGACTGGTGGTGACATCCGGTAAACCACAGAGAGGCTGTGTTTTACTGAAACAGAATGCCACATCTACATTGCGAGCGCAGCCGCCAGCCTGGTGGATTCGATAGGTCCTCGTGTCGAGCGAGGTGCTGTCCCGAAATGCCAAAACCAAGCACGATATCAAGCAAAACGAGAATGTAGGGGCGCAAAGCTTTGCGTCCGCTTTTAACAAAGCGTGCGCGCAGCGCATACCGTAATAAATTGATACACAATCTGTAATGATTAGCTGTTGCGTGTAAATTTCGGCGGGTTCAAGGCATTGAACCCCTACATTTCAGGTGTGGACATTTCTTGTTGTTGTGTTGTTTGTGTATTACTGGACAACCTCGATATAATAAACAGCTACATTCTGGCTTCGCCTTCTTTACCGCTGCTTCGTAAACAAGGACCTTTACGATCCATCACCCTTCGCTTGCGAAGCTAAAAAATCCGCAGCGCATAATTTTCTGCTTGACACAAAACGCCATATTAAAAGAATGGTTATCTACATGACGCGAGGTGGAGCAGCTGGCAGCTCGTCGGGCTCATAACCCGAAGGTCGAAGGTTCGAATCCTTCCCTCGCTACCATTTTTGAGAGTTCAGCAGCTGATCTCTCTTTTTTTCAATAATAGTGTGGCGGTGTAGCTCAGTTGGTTAGAGCGTCGGAATCATAATCCGCAGGTCCGGGGTTCAAGTCCCTGCGCCGCTACCACATTTTGCGCCAGTAGCTCAGTAGGATAGAGCAGCAGCCTTCTAAGCTGCGGGTCAGGGGTTCGAATCCCTTCTGGCGTGCCAGATATTAGTAAATGTGTGATAATAATTGCGGTGGATGTAGTTCAATCGGCAGAGCACCGGATTGTGGTTCCGGGCGTTGAGGGTTCGAGTCCCTTCATCCACCCCACTCTTTGCCAAAGCCCCAGTCTTCGGGGCTTTTTTTGTATCCCTTATTATTATATCAGCCGCTAAATAGCCTCTATTTGATCCTTTTTAGATTTTTCGCTTGACGATATTTCGCTTTTGTATTTATAGATTTGAGTATGGAGTAATACATAAAGTAAGATACAAGTATTAAGGAAAATAAATATGTTTAAACACATTATTACGCTAACACTTATGCTGCTGGTCGTGAGCCTGGCAGCGCTAAATATCAGTTTGAAACTGCCTGCGGAAAGCCGCGGCGAACTACTGGCAGACTATCAATTGCTGCTGGAAGCCGGAGCGCCCATTGTGCCTTACTTTCCGGCAAAAATCCTCTTGCCTTTTGGCGAGAAATATAGTGGCGCCGAGCTTCGCTTGGGCGATACCGTGGCGCTAAGGCAGGGTTATGCTCCTGAATATGCCCGCACGGTGCAGCCCATTTCCGGTGCTTTTTTGCAGCCGGAAGCGCCCCGCAAGGAGATAGAAGGGCTTTATCCCGGCAAAAGCTGGGAATATCTGGGCACCCAGTATTATCGTGGCTATGCTTTGGCAATCGTCAATATCTATCCCTTTCAATACGATGCCCAGAGGCAGGAATTGCTCTTTAGCAGCGAAGTGGAGATTGAAATCCAGAGCGCATTTGAGGAAAGCGAAGCCATCAAGCAGGCGCAATTCCTTACCCACAATGCCTCTACCTATCAGCAGTTAGACGCTTTGGTTCTGAATCCTGCCCAGAAAAACAGCTATCAGAACTACCAGCCCTACTATCGCCATAGCCCTCAGCGCAACATCGATCTCAGCACGCCCTATACGATGCTGATCATTACGGATGAAAGCCAGGTGGAGACTTTTGCGGATTATATTGATTGGAAGATCTCTAAGGGTATGAGCACCGGAATCTATAGCACACAGGCTATTTACGCCGCTTACGAAGGAGCAGATAATGCCGCCAAAGTGCGCAATTTCATCATCGATGCTTATAGCACTTTTAGCGAAACCGCCACGCCTTTGGAATATGTAATAATGGGTGGGGATGATGAGCTGGTGCCGGAGCGCGGAGTATTTGGCAAAGTGGGCGATACGCGGGATAACCGCATGCCTTCGGACTTGTATTATAGCAACCTGGATGGAGACTGGAACGCCAATGGAAATCAAATCTATGGCGAAGCTGCCGACGAGGTGGATTACATCCCGGAAATCCATATTGGGCGCTTTCCTGCCGAAACGGTTGCCGAGTTTCAAAACATCTTCCGCAAAACCCAATACTATGTAGATAACAACACCTTTAGCAACAATAAAGCCATCTTCTTTGGCGAAAACTTAAATTACAATCCCCTCACCTGGGGCGGAGATTACAAAGACGAAGTTTACGAATATCTGCCCGGCGGCTATCACTACGAAACCCAATACCAAAGGGATGGCAGCTACTCTTCGGAAAGCGTTTGGCAAGCCATCAGTGGCGGAATAAACGTAATGAACCACATGGGGCATGCGAATCAAAGCACACTGATGGGGCAGGGAAATGGCACTATCGCCCAGCTTACGAATACCGAATATGGCTTTTTGTACACTCAGGGCTGCTATCCGGCGGCGTTTGACCAGCGCACTTCCGGAGATGGCGAGTGCATTGCCGAACACATGATGATGCAGCCGGGGGGAGTATTTGCCTTTATCGGAAATACCCGCTACGGCTGGTATATGCCCGGCAGCACAAATGGTCCCTCGCAATTTTACGATCGCGATTATTTCAAGGGTCTCTTTGAAGAAGAGTATCCGGAATTAGGACGCGCCCTTACCTATTCCCGTCTGGAAAACCTGAATGCCGCGCTTTCAAACGACGTAATGCGCTGGTGCTATATGGAGATGATCCTCTTTGGCGATCCCTCTGTATCGGTAAAACTGCCGGATGCGGATCTGCCGCTGCTGAGCTTGGATAGCTTTAGATTCGATGACGTTTTGGGCGATAACGATGGCAATATCAATCCCGGCGAAACCATCCGCATCTATCCCGTTATCAAAAACGCCGATGGTGCAGCAATGGCGCAAAACATTGTGGTAAGGTTTGTTTCACTGCCCAATGGGATTCAGCAGATTGGCGAAGATTTGGTAATTCCCAGCCTCTTGGGCGGAACCCTAAGTTCTGAGGATAATTATCTCAAGCTTCAACTGGCAAACGACATCGGCTTTGGCACTTTTTACCTTACGCTGGAAGTAGATTCCCAGCATCTGATAAGCGGACTTAGCACCGGTGTACAGAAATATCAGGTAAGCTTTGAGATCACCATGTTTGACCGCCGCTTCCCCTGGGAAACGGAAAATGGCAGTAAGTCTGCTCCCATCGTGGCAGATTTTGAGGGAGATGGCAGCCTGCAAATCATGTATGCAGATACCTTTGGCGGTATCCACTTCATCGATGATAGCGGCGAGGAATACAAGCTTTTCCAGCATCCCGAGCAGCAAAATATCAATCGCAGCGGTGCCATGGGTGCCCTTAGCAGCCCCAATGCGCGGGATTTGGTCTTTAGCAGCCGCAGCGGTAGCCTCTATGCGCTGGATAGCACGGGCGAATGTATCTTTCAATACGATGCAGGCAGCCCCTTCCTCTTTAGTCCGGTAATTGCGGATATCGATAACGATGGTATTGCTGAGGTAATCGCCGGTAGCCTAAACGGTAAATTGCACGTGGTAAATCCAGATGGCTATAGCAAAAGCGGCTTCCCTTTGCAACTTACCGGCAATTTCCAAAGCGAACTCGCTGTAGGCGATCTGAATGACAATGGCAAGCTGGAAATAGTATGCGGCATGAACTCAGGTAATCTATTTGTAGTGAATTATCAGGGCGAAATCCTGAGCCAATACAGCCATAGCCTGGATGGCTCGCTTACCGGTTCACCCATCATTTTGGATAACGGGCGCTACGCCATTGCTTCCAATAACCGGCTCTATCTCTTTGAAAATACGGGGGAAGAGCTCTTCTCGCAGGATATCGATAGCCCCGTAGCCGGTGGCTTGATTACTGCGGATATCAATCGCGACGGTAGCCTGGATATCGTATTCGTAAGCCTATCCGGCAAGATTTGGGTAATCTCTCAGATGGGTATCTCGCTGCCCGGCTTCCCCGTAAGTAGTGGCGTGAACTTCAATTGCCCGCCTTTGGTGGCAGATATCGATGGTGATGGCAAATATGAAATCCTGCTGCATAACTATATCAATTCTCTATACGTGTATCGCAATGACGGCAGCCTCATGCAGGGCTATCCCTTTGGCACTACTTACAATGGCGCTACACCCGGAGTATTAGTGGATTTTGATGGAAATAACCAGCTTAAGTTCATCGCCGGCTTCTCGCACGGCATCCTGATGTCCAACCTCTACTACCCTTCGGATACCCTTATGCCCTGGACTATCTATCGCGGCAGTTACAGCCGTCAAGGCTCCTTTGCCTCTACCGGATTTGTATCCAATGCCACAGATAGCCTTAGCCCCAGTCTTTACAGATTGTGGCAAAACTATCCCAACCCCTTCAATCCGCATACCACCATCCGCTTTGAATTAAAAGATGCTGGATTTGCCAAACTGGAAATCTACAATATGCGCGGACAGAAGGTAAAGCAGCTGCTAAGCGGAAACTACTCCAAGGGGAGCCATAGCCTTAGCTGGGATGGCAGGGACGATAATGCCCAAAAGCTGCCCTCCGGTATCTATTTCTATCGCCTTAGCGGCAAGGGCTTTAGCGAAAGCAAGAAGATGCTTTTGATGAAGTAATATGGAACAATATATCAAACAGATACAAGAGAATATCGCTGCCTTGGAAGCTGAGCTAAAAAGCCTGTTGGATACGCTGGGACGCAAGCGCGAGGAGATTAGCCTGGTAGCCGTAAGCAAGACGCATCCAGTAGAATACATCGAAGCTGCTATCCGCTGCGGCATCGGCAATTTTGGCGAAAACAAGGTGCAGGAAGCTCTGCGCAAAGTACCCATGATTCGTGAGCCTTATGAGGGCTTCCACTTCATTGGGCATTTGCAGACTAATAAGATCAATCAGCTCCTGAGCCTGAAGCCCAAGCTAATCCATAGCATCGGCTCCCTGTATCTGGCAGAAAGGCTGAACCGCGCTTGCGGCAACCGCAACCTCATTCAGGATGTTTTAGTACAGGTAAACGTAAGCGGCGAAGAGCAAAAGAGCGGTGTATCCTTTTCCAATGCGCTGGATAGCATCATCAAGATTGCCTCGTATCCAAACCTCAGAGTAAAGGGGCTAATGACCATTGGGCGCCTGCATCCGGATAGAGAGCACAATCGCCCTTATTACAAAGAACTAAAAGCACTATTTGATCAGATCAACGCCATGCAATTAGAGGGGCTTTCGCTTCTGCACCTCTCCATGGGCATGAGCGGCGACTGGCAGCCCGCCATCCAGGAAGGCTCCAATATGATCCGTATTGGCAGCAGCATCTTTGGAGAGCGGGATTATGGAGACATCAGATGATTGTCATTATCGCCATCCTCATCTTTATCCTTGCCTATCTCTATGGCTCGCAAGCCACTGCCCGGCTTATCGCCAAAGGGGCACGCTCGCTGAATATCAATAAAGTAGGCACCGGTTTGGCAGATACCGAAAATATCTATACCAATATCAGCAAACCCCTGGGCATATTGGTAGGTGCACTGGACTTGGTAAAGGCATACGTATTCCTGCAAGTAATCAATTTCATTTTGGTGCAGGTAGAGCCTTTTATGGGCTTAGCGCACTTTGAAAATCTCTACAAGATGAATATGATGATGGTTTACGGGCTGGGTATGCTCTTGGGGCACTGCTTGCCTTTGCAATACCATTTCAAGGGCGGACGCGGCATCTTTACCTACATGGGCTTCTTTGCCTATTTCTCGCCTTGGCCGGTGGTAATCACCGCCGCCATCGCCTGGTTCCTGGTGGTAAAATACCGCCAAATCCGCTTTGCCCAATATCTCAGCGTAATCCTACCCCCCCTGCTCTTTCAGGGGTCTTACTTCATTTTACCCAAAATCCTGTCCAGTTACCATCAGGATTTGCCTCCTTACTTTGTGGGCATCATGTTTTTTAACGCCATCTTTATGGGAGTTCTAAACATCCTGGTCTCCCGCCGTTTAGGAGAAATATAGGAGCTTTTGCCATGATCAAAATAGTAGCAGTCTCCACATCCAAACAGCTTAAAAGCTTTATCATGTTGCCCTTTGAGCTATACAAAGATGATCCGAACTGGGTAGCCCCCCTCATCATGGATCAAAAGAACTTCTTTAATCCCGCCAAAAACCCCTACTACCTGCATTCCGAA
Organism: Candidatus Cloacimonadota bacterium; assembly: GCA_028695495.1. GTDB lineage: Bacteria > Cloacimonadota > Cloacimonadia > Cloacimonadales > Cloacimonadaceae > UBA5456. Next base: position 15,893 of record JAQVIX010000021.1, read on the forward strand.
GTGCAGCTCTTTTTGGCGCTGGAAGCTGGCAAGGTGGTGGGGCGCATCTCTGCCCATACAAATACCCGCCACGAATTGGAACACAATGAGAAGATCGGCTTCTTTGGCTTTTATGAATCCATAGATAGCCTGCCCGTAGCGCAAGCACTTTTTGACGCCGCTGCCAAATGGAACCGAGATAAAGGCTACCCCGCCATGCGCGGTCCGCTCAATTTCTCGGTAAATCAGGAAGCCGGACTCCTCATCGATGGCTTCGATACCCCGCCCATGGTGATGATGCGCCACGACAAGCCCTATTACCAAAAGCTCTTTGTAGCCTGTGGCATGAAAAAGACCATTGACCTCTATGCCTATCTGAGCGAACGCAGCGAAATGCCACAGCGCATAGACCGCGTAGCCGCCGCCATCGAAAAGCGCACCGGAGTAAAGATTCGCCACCTTTCGCTAAATAAGAAAGAGATGAAAAAGGATATCGAAACCGTCTTTCGCATCTATACCAAAGCCTGGGAATATAACTGGGGCAATGTGCCCATGACGCCTGAGGAGTTTGACGCACTGGTAGCCGAGCTGCTCCCTCTGGCAGACCCCGAATTGGTCTTTATCGCCGAGCTGAATGGCGAGCCTGCCGGCTTCTCTTTGGCGCTGCCGAACTACAACGAAGTATTACAGGTTATGAAAGGCAGGGTAAATCCCATTACCTTGCTCAAAGCCCTGCGCGCCAAAAAGCGCATCTCCAGCGCCCGCGTAGTTACCATGGGCGTAATCCGCGAGTTTCAAGGTCATGGCATAGACACCCTTTTCTACTACTATTCTTACAAAAACGGACTTCCCAAAGGCTATTTCAAAGGTGAATTCTCCTGGGTATTGGAAAATAACACCATGATGATTCGCGTGGCAGAAATGCTGGACGCCATCCCTTACAAAACCTACCGGCTTTATGATATCGAGACTCAGTAAGCTGCTCTCGGCGCTGGATAAGATCACCCTTGCCTATATATCCTGGGTGCTGGTGCTGCTGCTTTCCGGTGGCGCCAAAGTGCAGGATTTCCCCCTGCAATTCCCCATCTTCCTCTCTTTAGGGGTAGCCATCCTGCTACTGGCATACTATCACCACAGCCTGGATGCCTCGCATAAGCCCCGGCTATTCAAAGCCTTGCAGCTATTGCACGAGCTTTATCCCGTGCTGCTTTTTGCCCATTTCTTCACTTCCGGCTATGCTTACAATCGCATCTTCTTTGCCGATTGGCAAGACCCCTTCTTTATGAAGATCGATCAAGCCCTTTTTGGCTACCTCCCCTCGATGGAGTGGGGACAGCGCTTTAATGGCTTTTGGGCGAACGAGCTTTTTCACTTCGCATACTTTGCCTACTATCCCATGATTGCCGGCTTGCCGCTGTATCTTTATTTTACAAACCGCCTGGCGCTAAAAGAGCTCATCTTTTGCCTCAGCTTCAGCTTCTATCTCTGCTACTTTTTCTACAGCCTCCTGCCCGTGATTGGCGGACGCTATCTGCCAGAAGCCATGGAGCTTACCCGTATTTACCGCGCCGGCATCTTTACCCGCATCATGGTCTTTATTTACCGCCATAGCCACCATCTGGGCGGCGCCTTCCCTTCCTCCCATGTAGCCATCGCCATCGTGCTTACCATCGGTGCCCTGCGCCACGTGCGCAAGCTGGGCTATCTCTTTAGTTTCATCTCTTTCTTCTTGTGCCTGGCTACCGTTTACTGCCATTACCATTGGTTCATCGATGCCATCATGGGCATTTTCACCGGCATTGGCGCATATTATCTGGCGCTGGCGCTATATCGCAAATTGCACGGAACTCCCGCATGAAATACCCTCTTAGCCGCCTTCTCTGCCTTATTTTGATTCCGCTGATGGCGCAAAGACCCCTGCCCATCAGCTCTTACGATTACGCCATCCCGGAAAAGAACGTTTCCCCCATCGCCATGGGCAGTGCCGCACTAAATCTCACCAATGCGCAAGACCCCTTCGCCGCCTATAGCAATCCCGCCCTCTTGGCAAATAACGAGCATTCCCACTTCTTTTTCTCCTTCCGTTTGAGCGATAGCGATGAGCTGGATTTTTGGGAAATAGCCAGCATCAGCAATGCGCTCAAAGATAAGCAATTCAAATACTTCACCGCCGTGGCAGGCAAAGTGGGCTTCTCGTATCAGCCCGTTTCTTCCATCAATATCAGCGCCATCGATATAGACGCCCACAAAAGCCTTTATTACGATTACAATCTGGACAAAGTGCAGCTGAGCCTGGGCATTACAGACAAGAATTGGCCACACATGGCGCTGGGGCTAAACCTGAAATACTTAAGCGGCCGCCTGGTCTTTTTGGAAGAGCAGATCATAGGCAGCAACCTACTGCGCATCCACTTTATAGACGACAAAGTAAAAGGCTTTTCCAGCGACCTGGGCTATACTTACCAAACAGGCAATACCACCTTCGCCATCACCGGCTACGACCTGCTATCCGGGCTTTATTGGGAAAATTACCCAAATAGAAGCATCCAACGCCGCATCGCCAGCGCCGCGGAATACAGCAGCGGCACATCCAAAACCAGCTTTGGCATCCAGAGCAAGATCGCCAAAAAGCCCGATACCACTTACCACATCGCCTATACCAATGGAGTTTCCTGGGATGCCAAGAGCTATGCCGAAGCCGCCAATATTGGGCAAGGCATCGACTTCCGCGTAGGCATGTATAGCCACGATTTCTATGGCGCAGATAATATCAACGTCACCCTCGGCGGCGGTTATTACTACCAGCTTTTCCGCTTCGATTTCTCCGTAAATACCCGCGGGCTAAAGCTTTCCGAGAGCGAATTGCTCTTTTCCCTTGGGATAGGATTCTAAATGCCTGTCCTAAACTTCCTCAATGGCGCATTGGCATATTTTGCCCTTGCCAGCATTTTGCCACTCCTCATCTGGCTCTTTGCCAAAAAGAAGCCCCCGCAGGTGCTTTTCTCCTCGCTGCGCTTTATCAAGCTGAGCCAGCAGCAGGAAAAGAGCCGCACCCGCATTACGAATATCATTCTGCTCATTTTGCGCATCCTTACCATCTTGCTGCTCAGCCTGGCGGTAGCGCGCCCCGCCATCTCCAGCCCCAAAGGCGTATCCGGCAAGAAACACCCGCCCACCGCCATCGCCATCCTCTTGGATACTTCCTATAGCATGGACTATATGGAAGATGGCAGTACCATGCTGCAAAATGCCGCAAAGGTCATCCGCCAGATTGGCGAAAAAGCCACAGACGACGACCGCCTTATCCTTATCACCCGCGATGACGCCTTCAACCGCCTGCATTCCCAGATCTATGTAAAAGAAATACCCGCCGAGAGCCTGGAAAAGCTAAGCCTCGCCTGGAATCCCGCCCCCTGGGAAGCGCTCATCACCTTTGCCGAAAGCCGCCTTTCCGAAGCGCAGATGCTGAATAACGAGATTTACCTCATCAGCGATCTCATGAACGAAGAGCTACCCGCCAAAAGCCGCTATCCCCTCGCCCTTATTCCGCTTAATAGCCAGTACGAGCGCCAAAATATCTCGCTTTCCGAAGCCCGCCCCCTGCCACAATTTGTAGGGCGCAGCAAACAGCAAACCATCGAGTTTCGCCTTAATAACCACGGCAACACCGCCGCCGGCGAAATCCTGGTGCAAGCCGTGCTCAACGACGTAAAGGTAGCCGAAAAGTTCTTTAGCCTGCCCCCGCGCCAAAGCCGCCTGGAAACCATTAGCTTCGATCTGCGTAGCGAAGGCTGGCAAAGCGGCTATATCGAGGTAATGGACGAGCGCCTTTTGGCAGATAACCGCAGCTATTTTGCCTTTGAATATTACCAAAACCCCTTAGTAGGCATCGTTTCCGCCAGCCCCATCCCCCATACCCTATCCAGCATCCTCAGCGTATATTCCGGTGGCAAACCGCCCCGCCTGCTGGATATCAATAGCCTAAATCTGCAAAGCCTGGAAGACTACCAATTACTCGTATTTTACGATCTTGGAAGCCTGAACCCCCGCAGCCGCGAGATTATCAATACCTTGAACGAGAAGCAGATCGGCAGCCTCTTTATCCCCGGCAAATCCATCACACAAGAGCTGAAAAGCTTTTACGAGCAAACTTTTAACATCCGGCTGAAGGGCTATAGCACCCAGCGCCGCAATATCGACTATATATCGCCCCACCATTCCATTACCGCCCTCATCTCCGGCAAAGACCGCAAATATTCCGAAATCCTGGGCTACCACGAAGCCTCCGGCGGCAGCCCGCTCATTGCCAGCGGCTCCCATCCTCTCGCACTTTTAAGCGAACATAACGCCCTCTGGCTTTGGGATCTCAGCCTGGATTCCGCCTTTTTTGTTGACCCCGCCTTCGCCGTTTTTGCCTATCAATGCGCTGCCGCCCTGCAAAATACGCAGGTTCCCGTAAATGAGCTAATGGTAAAGGACCAGCTGCGTGCAGACGCTATCCGCCTGCCGGATGGGCAAATACTGGAGCTTCCAAACGCCCGCTATCGCTTTAGCCAGCCCGGGCTTTACCAGCTCAATCCCTTATCCGAAAATGCCAGCACCCTGGCAGTAAATCACCTTTATCAGGATAGCGAAGCCAAAAGCGCCGCCATCCCCGCCAAGCTCAAAGACTTAGGCGCAGACTTCATTGATAAAATCTTCTTTGCCCGCCTGGGGCATGAACTTTGGAAATACCTCCTGATTTTGGCGCTACTCTGTGTAATCGCCGAAATCGCAATCGTGAAATGGCAGGAACTCCGTAAGCCTGCCGGGAGCTCGCAATGATTCTCGATCAAATTACCAAACCTGCTCAGATTCCCCCGCTCAGCGATACCGAACTTAGCGAATTAGCCGCCGATATCCGCCGGCGCATCATCGAAGTGGTTAGCAAAAATGGCGGGCACATCGCCCCCAGCCTGGGCACGGTAGAGCTTACCCTGGCGCTGCTTGCCGTATTTGACCCCCTCCTAAACCGCGTTGTGTGGGATGTGGGGCACCAAAGCTATGCCTGGAAGATACTTACCGAGCGCAATGCCCGCTTTGATACCTTGCGCCAATTTGGCGGCATCAGCGGTTTTCCGAATCGCCATGAAAGCCCATACGATGCCTTTACTACCGGTCATAGCAGCACTTCCGTCTCCGCCGCTTTGGGCATCGCCGCCGCCCGCGACCTGCTCAAAGAGGATTACCATTCCATCGCCGTTATCGGAGATGGCGCCCTTACCGGCGGCATGAGCTTTGAAGCGCTAAATTACGCCGGACACCTGCAACCGGATAAGTTTATCGTAATCCTGAACGACAACGCCATGTCCATCTCCAAAAATGTAGGCGGACTTCAGCGCTATATGGCACACATGTATGCCTCCAAAAGCTATAATAAGCTGAAGAAACAGGTATGGGACCTCAGCCACAGCCTGCCTTCCAGCATCCGCCGCCGCTTTATCTATGGCGCCCAAAAGCTGGAAGAATCCATGATGAATATCCTCGTGCCAAATATCATCTTCGAAGACCTCGGCTTCAAATATGTAGGCCCCATCGACGGACACAATACCCCGCAGCTTATCTCCATCCTAAAGCGCGTAAAGAACTATATGGTCGGCCCCGTCCTCCTGCATGTGGTTACCCAAAAAGGACGCGGCTACCGTCCCGCCGAAAAGGATTCCTCTTCTTTCCACGGCGTGGCTCCCTTTACCCCCTCCAGCGGCAAAAGCGCCACTCCCGAAGCCAAAAGCTATGGCGAAATCATGGGCGAAACCCTCGTGCAGCTCGCCGAAAAGCAGGATAATATCGTTGCCATTACCGCCGCCATGTGCACCGGCTGCGGCCTTGGCAAGTTTGAAAAACGCTTTCCGAACCGCCTCTTTGATGTAGGCATCGCCGAGCAACACGCCGTTACTCTCGCTGCCGGCATGAGCACCAAAGGCATCAAACCCTTTGTAGCCATCTATAGTACCTTCATGCAGCGCGCGCTGGATCAGCTAATTCACGATGTAGCCCTGCCCCGCCTGCCCGTGGTCTTTTGTCTGGATCGCGCCGGCATTGTGGGCGAAGATGGCGCCACTCATCAGGGTGCCTTCGATATCTCTTACCTCTCTGCCGTGCCAAATCTCACCATTTTGGCGCCCAGCTCCGCTGCCGAACTCAAAGCCATGCTCGTTTGGGCTGCCAGCTATGATGAAGGTCCCGTTGCCATCCGTTACCCCCGCGGCGCCGCCCACCAACGCCAGATAGCCCTCAAAGATTTCCAGCCCGGCAAAGCGGAAATAGTAAGCGAATTAGGCGCTGCCCAAAAGCAGATCATTGCCTTTGTAGCCGCCGGAGACGCTCTTTTACTCGCCCAAGATACCGCCGCCATTTTGGCAGAACAAGGCATCAAACCCATTATCATAAACCTGCGCAGCCTCAAGCCGCTGGACGAAACCCTGCTCAAAGCCCTCGGTCAAAGCTGCCATTATATCTTTACTTTCGAGCCTGGCAGCATCATCAGCGGAGTGGGCGCCCGCATCATGCAGCTGCTTAGCGGTAGCGCCGCCCGCATCCAAAACTTTGGCTTTCCAGATCGCTTTATCCCCCATGGCGCCACGCCGGCTTTGGGCGAACTCATCGGCTACAATGCCCCGCAGCTTGCCCAAAAAGTAATTGATACCATCGATGCCTAAGCATCCCATCTGTGCGCCCATCAGTGGCTCCGGTGCCGCCGCCATTGCTATTATCCGTTGCAGCGGCGAGGGCGTAATCCCTCTGGTAGCGCGCCATTTCCGCCCCGCAAAGCGCCTGCTAAACTCCCCTTCCCATAACATCGTATTTGGCACCTTTTTTAATGCCCAGGCTCAGCCTTTAGACGAAGTGCTTGTCAGCGTATTCCGCGCACCCAATAGCTACACCGGCGAAGATGTATTGGAACTAAGCTGCCACGGCAATCCGGATATCGTGGATAAAATCCTCAGCACCCTTTTGGAAGATATGAGCCTCGCCCAGCCGGGGGAATTTACCCTGCGCGCTTACCTTAATTCCAAGCTGGATTTGGCGCAGGCAGAAGCCGTAAACGACCTCATTACTTCCGCCAGTTCCAAAGCCGAAACCGCCGCCCTCATGCAGCTAAAAGGCTACCTCAGCCGCCATCTGGAAGAGCTTCTAAAGCGCATCTCCAATGCCCGCCTCCGCTGCGAACTCGCCATCGATTTTGCCGATCAAGACCTCCCCAATATCGATGAAGCCGCACTCTTGCAAGACCTTCAAAGCCTTTTGCGCGATGCCCGCGCCCTTTATACGGAAGGGCAATATTCCCGCAAAATCCGCGAAGGCATCCGCATCTGCCTCGTCGGCGCCCCCAATGCCGGCAAATCCTCGCTTTTCAATGCCTTTTTGCTGCAAAACCGCGCCATCGTAAGCCCCACACCCGGCACCACCCGCGATTACCTCGAAGAAACCCTCTCCCTCAAAGGCTACACCGTGGTATTATACGATACCGCCGGTCTGCGCGAAAGCCACGAAGCAATCGAAAAAGAAGGCATCTCCCGCACCCGCGAACTCATGCAAAGTGCGGATTACATCCTTTACCTTTACGAAGCTTCAGCTGAGCAAATAGAAGCGCTATCTCCAGACTTGGCAGCCAAGTGCATCTATGTAGCCTCCAAAAGCGACCTGCGCAGTGGCGAAAACCTGCCCGCCGGACACATCCCCCTCAGCGTAAAAAGCCCAAACGGACTCAATGCGCTTACAAACGCCATCTTAGAGCGCCTAAAACTGCCCAGCGATATCCTTTACCGCCCGCTGGTAACCAACGCCCGCCATTTAGCCGCACTCAAACGCGCCATTACGGCTCTGGAAACTGCCCTCGCCGCCATAAAAAACGGTAGCGGCTGGGAATATATCGCCTTCGACCTCAGCGAAGCCAGCCGCGCCCTCGAAGACATCCTTGGCGTGCTCGGTTCCGACGAGCTCTTAAACCAAATCTTCAGCAATTTCTGCATCGGAAAATAAGCTTCGCTTCGCTTCGCTTCGCTTCGCTCCGCGAATGAATGATGAATAATGAATGATGAATAATGAACAATGAAGGCATTGTTTGCTTGCTTCGCTGCGCAAACCTATTTTTAGGTAATAGAGAACAGCTTATACCTTATAGGGCTGTGTTCTGTATTTTTGGATATTAACGCTGGATTCATCCTTTCACCCATATTCTCAAATTAAGCGCAGCGACTAACCTTGCGCCAGCCTGGTGGATTCGATACGTCCTCGTGTCGAACGAGGGTGCAGCGTCCAACCTCTTGGACTTCGGCGCGCTTATCCGCCTTTCAGTTCGTGCTACGCCTTTGTTTAGCGTGCCGGAGTTCAAGAGGCTTTTCCCAATTCCACACACCATGCGCCAGCCCTAATTAACCATTGCGAGCTTGCGAGCAATTCCTTAAAGAACCCCGTCAGGGGTGACATTTCAGGTAGCCCAGGGTGTTCTTGCCAAAATGAGCTTGCGATTTTTTGGCAAGATAAACCCTGGGTAATTGATGCAGTTTAAGGATCTTTTTTATCCCCCCGCCTCCCCTTTTTTATGCACAGAATGAGCGGATTTTGTGCATAAAAAAGGGGAGACGGGGGTTTTATTTATCATATTGCTACATAACGTGATTGCTATCTAAAATGCCACCCCTAACGGGGTTCCGCTCGGCAGCCAAGCTTGATATTCTCTGTTCAAGCTTCCATCTTTTATGATCTTAAAATCTGTAAAAACTTTGAGGTAATAAGATTATTTATACGCGTCATATTTCCTAGCCTATTACTAAGTATAAAGCTCCTCATTTGATTCATTTTTTTGGTTAACCAATTTCAGTACGGGACAATCTTGCTGCCCGCTCTATTGCCTCCCTCACAATGCCCTCGTCTCTACCGGCAAATTCGGGGTAGAGGCGAGGGCATTGTGAGGGCAACAGATGAGCGAGCGGCGCTACACAAATGAATGATGAACGATGAATGATGAATAATGGCGGCTGCGCAAGCGCAGGTTGATTATATGCTGACGCATTATCGTAGAAATCGGGAAGGGCTACTTGATGTCTTTGCCGCTAAAGAAAGACATTAGCAGCGGTAAAAGACGGATAAGTGGCAAAAACTCCAAGAGCCCGGACGCTGCGCTGCGCAGGTATCAAGAAGACAGGTAGCAGGTAGCAGCGCTGACGCCAGGTGCGGAATTGTCAGTTGTAATTAGCAACAGGCAAAGGGCTAAGGGTTGAACCTTCTGCCAAATCGGTTTTGACAGCCCAAAAACGGCAAGATGCCATTTCTACTCTTCTGTGGCAGGATGCCACAGCTACTTTATAGCCTGCGATCTTTGTGATAATAAACCATGAAATCCGCGTAATCCCAGGAAATATGATTAGGTTTGAGAGCGTAAGCGAAGCAAACAATGCCTTCATCATTCATTGTTCATCATTCAGTCGCAGAGCGTGTAATCCTTCAACTTCTCCCCTGCCAATGCAAAACTTTTTCACATTTGGAACGAAAATCGCATCTCTATATTACAAAACAAATAAAGGACACAATCATGAAACAGATAGCGATTTTATTGGTTTTGCTGCTGCTATGCAGCCTTGTATTTGCCCTATCCCCCTCTCGCACACCGGTTGAGAATACCTATTTTGCAAATAATCTCGCGGTTGCAGCTCGTGGGGACACCCTGGTTTACTGCTATTTTGATCAGTATGATATTACGCTCTGCTACAGCTTCGATGCAGGCAATACCTGGCAGGAAGCTTATGAATACTATAACTATGCTCTCTCGGAGCCGAGCTTGTCTCTTGCCGAGAATGGCGTGTATATCCGCCTTACAGATGCGCTTTTTTTCTTCAATTTCTCCGACCAGCAATTTAGCCCCTGGTATTATTTTGATGACCTGCCAGATGAAAATCCCTATTTAGCAGTTTTAGGTGATACTGCCTATTATTTCCGGATGCCCAAAAGCTATCCCCTGCATCTGCAAATGGATTTCTCTTATGATGGTATCGGAAATCCATTTCTTGTACCACCACATTACTATTCGGATACGATGAAGTCTCCAGCGGACAATTATATATATTTCTACGGACAAACTGTGATGGATTGCATCGTAGCTACGAATCAGGATATAGCGATTAAAAATTATGGAGGTGGTGATAATTATAACTGGCCGCTTTTTCAAGCTCCGGTAATCTGCGGGGGACAGGTATTTGCTATCCCCGACCCTTATCCGGAACACCTGATATTTACCGGCGGGATTTATACAAACACCCCTTTAATAAAATATCCCCGTAAAATAAATAGAGAGAGCTTTGACGCCGTTTTGGGCGACGAGGATAAAATAGTGTGTATCCATATGGAAGGCAATACTTTCAGCGGTTATGAAGGAACCTTAAGCGCCCCCCGCACAGTTACAAAAACCGTGTATAGCAGCTATCCACCAGCAACAGATTCATTATTTACAAATACTTATACCGTGCGGGATACCCTGTGGACGCCCATTGAAAGCTTCGATTGTGCCGGCAAACACATCTTGGTAAATGGCGCTTTGTGGATCAAAGGCTCTTTTTCCGGAGTACAGAGCTGGTATTGCCGCGGTGATATCAAACTGGTAGGCGAGATTACGCTTACTAATACTACGCCGGGGCAATATCCCGCCGCCAGCCCCCTGGATATGGTAAATCTTATTTCCGAAGGCGATGTAATCGTGGGATATGGCTACAAAAGCCCGACAGATTCCTTACGCTACCACTGTTTTGCGGGGGAAGACGCCGAACCCATGTATATCTATGCAAATATCTACGCTTTGGGCAAGGAAAATCCGCAAAACTTACTCTCAAACGGGGTCTTTACCTTTGAATATCAACATCCACACCCCTCCACTCCCGCCATATTAGCAAACATGCAAACTCCGGATGGTCATGTAGAACTTGTCCTTTTTGATAATATCGATATCCATCGCCGGCACTATCCGCCTACTGCCGCCAACCCCTGGCCTTCGCCGGCTTTGGGACAGGAACGCCTGGATTTGCCCTATTACAACCCTATCTGGCCAGAAGCGCGTCCCTATCTGGAACGCGGCACACTGCATGTATATGGCAATGTGTATCAAAAGAAAAGAGGCTTTATGCACCGTTCTCACAATGACGGGGATTACCCCTCCAATAGCGGAGTGTGGGATATTGAAATGGACCAATGCGGGCATCCCACAGATTCGGTACAGATTCCAGACCCCGTATTTGGCAATCAACTGAGCTTGTATGCGCAAAACTATATCGGCGCTTATGGACAAGGCGTAGGCTATAAAGTGAAGTATTTTGCCGATAAACGCTATCAGGAAGCCGCTTTGCCAGATGATATTTATAACGAAATAATGGGAATAGGGCTTAAGGTGGATACGGTGGATACAGCCAGCCTGGGAAACATATCTCAGTACGAAAATATCATCTATGCGCCCAATAACGAGATTACACTTAGCAAATCGGCAGGGCAGCGCGGAGATACCCTGGTATTTGGCTCAAACGACGCAATTTTCTATCTGCAAACTGAGGGTATTTCCAAAGATTTAAGCCCCTTGGTAAAAGGCGATGGCATCATCCTGAGCACCGAAATAGATACAGATGGAACTCTCTGGATTTTGCAGAGTAAACGCGAAGAGAATTGCCGCTTTCTGCGAATTTGCCAGATCGATCCCGCCGCAGAAACAGTATTGGAAAGCCAGATTTTCCCCGCAGAATATCAGCAAAAGCCCGCAGCGCTGCATATAAGCGAAGGTGGACGCAAGTTCTTGGGCTTTTATGAAGATGGCTTTATCGTAGTGTGGGAATTGCTGGATAATCACGATCACCGAATAATAGCCAATATCGATGTAAGTGAATGTATTACAGACTATTCCAAGCTCTGCATGAAAACAAACGCCGAAGATAGATTGCATCTCTGGTTCTGGGAAAACGCAAACGGGAACCCGGTAACAGGCAGCGGAAATCTGCACTATTACAGCCTGGAAATCCCGGTAAGCAATTCTGAGGAAGTGGCGCCTGCACTGACGCAATCCAGCCTGAGAGCATACCCCAATCCCGCGCGGAATAAAGTAAATCTGGCGTTGAAATTGCCCCAGCATCAGGAGCATCAGATCGAGATTTACAATATCCGCGGGCAAAAGGTGCATAGCTTCCGTAAAGATGCAGTAAAAGGCAAAAACGACTATGATTATGAATGGGATATAGAGGGTGCAAAAGTGCCCAGCGGCTTGTATATCCTGCGCCTGAAGCTGGATGGGAAAAATGTGATAACTAAGAAAGTGACAGTGTTTTAGAATGAAAAATGAATGATGAACAAATTGCTCTCAAGCTCGCAAATGAATGATGAACGATGAATAATGGCGGCTGCGCAAGCGCAGGTTGATCATAGCTGACGCGTGGTGCGTGAAGTTGGGGAAGGATTCTTGAAGTCCTTGCCGCTTTCAAAAGGCGTTGATAAGGTGAAAGGCGGATAAGCGTCAAGAACTCCAAGAATCCGGCATAGCTCGTGGGAAATAATATGATTAGGTTTGAGAGCGTTAGCGAAGCAAACAATGCCTTCATCATTCATCATTCATCGTTCATCATTCATTCGCGTAGCGCAGCGAAGCGAAAAACCTTGACATATTTCCCTCTCCTCAGCTTCATGCCTCAATGGTAGATAATACTCATAAGGATATCCTAATAGCATGAATAAACGCAAGATAGAAAAGCTCAGCAAGCCTACATACAGCCTTACGCCTTTGCCCGAAGATAGGAAGTTCCATCGCCGCAAACCCGGTTTGCAAGATTGGGTGGAAGCCATTCTTTTCGCCTTTGTAGTGGCAATGATTATCCGGAATTATACCTTCCAAAACTTCATGATTCCTTCCTCTTCGATGGAAAAGACGCTACTTACCGGCGACTTTTTGGTGGCAAACAAGGTAAAGTATTTCTTCCAAAATCCTCAGCGCGAGGATATCGTCACCTTCCGCTATCCCAAAATCGAGGAAGGCACTCCGGAGCATCCGCTTTATGCGCATAATTTTATCAAGCTCTTTAGCCCCCTTTATTTCAATAAGGAGCAAGCATTTAGCAAGCAACCGATAACCGCCTTCCATATCACTTATTACGCCCGCAAGAACGTGGTGAAGCGCGTAATCGGCATGCCCGGCGATACCATCGAAATCCGCGATAAAATAGTGTATCTGAATGGCGAAGAATACAATCAGGGTTATGAATGCTACGGCATGGCGTTTCCCAGTCCGCCCGAATCGCCGCGGGTAATTCAAGACCATCGCTATGAAGAAAACGAGCTGGATTACATCACCTGGAACAAAAGTAAGGACGAGATTTGGTACGAGCCTTATCGGGTGGAAAGCGATACCTTAAGCACGCGTAAGGTTTTTAACCGCGATTGGTTTGGCCCTATCAAAGTGCCTGAAGGCAAATACTTTGTGATGGGCGATAACCGCGATGTAAGCGAAGATAGCCGCTACTGGGGCTTTTTGGACCGCACGGATATTACCGGCTCGCCCTGGCTGATCTTCTTCTCGCGCGGCATTGAATACAACAAGCTATACGATACTCCGCATGTGAGATGGGACCGCATTTTCCGCTTGGCGAAATAGCGCTGGGTCTCTATATCCATATCCCCTGGTGTATATCGCGCTGCAACTACTGCGTTTTCTATAGCTTAGCCTTCTCTCGCAGGGGTTTTGAGCAGTACTATAATAGCCTCAAGCAAGAGAAGGAACTCTACCTCCCCTATTTCGATCGCCCCTTAAAATCCGTCTATTTCGGGGGCGGCACTCCTTCGCTCTTAAGTGCATCGCAGATCAATGGTTTACTAAAAGGGCTGCCTTTGGCGGAGGCTTGCGAAATCACTCTGGAAATCAACCCCATTCAGATAAGCCCCGCTTTTATCCAAGAGCTAAAGCAAAGCCCCGTAAACCGCCTGTCCCTGGGCATTCAATCCTTTGATAATAATGAGCTTAAACTACTTAGCCGTAAACACCGGGCGGAGGATATTCCCGCTAAGGTAAAGCTGCTTTTGGACGCCGGCTACTCGAATCTCAGCGGGGATTTGCTCTATGGTATTCCGGGTGCAAAGCGCCAGCAAAATCGCGACAATCTCCTGCGTATCTTAGATTTGGGAGTGCCGCATCTCTCCTGCTATCTGCTGGAAATAGAGGATAATAGCCCTTTGGCGGCGCTAAGGGATAAGGTGCCGGCAGATGAGGAATTAGCCGAAATGTATGAGGATATCCGCTTGCTTTCTCATCAGGCGGGACTCAAGCAATATGAAATCTCCAATTTTGACCGCGCGGGCCATGCCTCGCAGCATAACTTACTTTATTGGCACTTGCAGGATTACCTCGCATTGGGCGCTTCTGCCAGCGGTCGCTACCAAAGCGCTTTGTATCAAAATCCCGCTTCGCTGGAGAGCTATAGCGCCAATGTGCAAAAGGGTGTAGTGTTTCCGGAAAGTGATGCCGGAGAGCACTTGGAAACGGATTATATCATGATGCGTTTGCGCCTGCGGGCAGGACTGGATTTTGCGGAGTATGAAGCGCGCTTTGGCAAGAGGTTTGGGCGCCAGCAGCAGCTGGATAAATTGCAAAGTCTGGGCTTGATCGAGCTGGATGGCAAAGGCTTCCGGCTGGCGGAAAAGGCACTTTTTATCTCGAATAGCGTGATTGCGGAGCTATTATGAGCCTGCCGGAATTGCTTGAGCTCTTGCGGGAAAGCCTGATGAATAGCGAGTTTGAGGGGAAATGCTATTTAGTGGGCGGCACCGTAAGAGACCATCTTTTGGGTGAAAAAGATTTTAGCGATATCGATATTACGGTGGAATTGCCAGAGGGGGGTATCAAGCTGGCGCAGCATCTGGCAAAGCTCTGGCAGGTGGAAGTGCTAAAGGTATCCGATCAGTTTGGCACGGCAAGCTTTGACTACCGGGGCTGTAATTTCGATTTTGCCTACACGCGTAAAGAACGCTACCCCAAGGGTTCGCACTTTCCCATTGTATCCTTTGGCACTTTGCAGGAAGATGTTTACCGGCGGGATTTTACAATCAATTCCCTGCTGCTCAATATCGCCAACGGGGAGATACTTGATCTCTCCGGTAGGGGTTTGCCAGACCTTAAGGCAGGCATCATCCGCTGCCTGAAAGAGCCTGCCATCTCCATGCAGGAAGACCCTTTGCGCATCCTGCGTGCCCGGCGTTTTGCCCAGCGTTTTGGCTTTGAGATAGAAGCGGAATTAGCGCAGGCGATAAAGAAGTATGCGCCGCTGGTAGATAAGCTGAGCCAAAAGAGAGTAAAGGCAGAGCTGGAACTCCTTAAATGAATGATGGCGGCTGCGCTACGCTCAACCCTCTAAACTTTCTATCCTACTGCATCAATATCATTTTCCGCGTCTTACAATACTCCCCCGCGCGGAGGCGATACAGATATATCCCGCTGGGTAGCGGTTTATTGTCATCATCTTTAGCATCGAATAAGCTGCGGTAGCGTCCGCTGGCTTGCGCTTCATTCACCAATCTGCGCACCAATTGCCCTTTCAGGTTATAGATATCCAGCTTTACTGGTGCGGCATCTTTAAGCTCATAGCTAATAATAGTTTCCGGATTGAAGGGATTGGGGTAGTTGCCCCCTAATAGAGTAGCTGCTACGGGCTGCACATCGTCTGCATTTGCCAAGGGAATCAGGTTG
Source organism: Candidatus Cloacimonadota bacterium (assembly GCA_028695495.1). GTDB lineage: Bacteria > Cloacimonadota > Cloacimonadia > Cloacimonadales > Cloacimonadaceae > UBA5456. Next base: position 31,611 of record JAQVIX010000021.1, read on the forward strand.
AAATTAAGCGTGGTGATTTGCTCTCCGAATACAGGGATATTATCGTAGCTTAGCGGATGGTAGTCATCGGCAAGTACACTAAAGCTATATGCACCTTCGTAGATAGTCATATTGTAAATACCTGCGCCGTTTGTAGTTGCGCTATCGCCATTGGAACAGCTTACCAGCGCATTGATCAGAGGGATGCCGCTTCTGCCGCGCACCGTTCCTCTTACATTGCCGTAAGGATCTGCTTTATACAAGATATTTGAGAATACCGCTCTGGAGAGCAGCCCCCCATCGTAAACTGCTTTTACCGCCCATCTGTATTCATTTGCTATTAGCTGGCTCCAATCACCATCCACCAAGTTTGTATCCGTAATAGGCTCCGGTGTAAGGCAAATCCAGGAATCCTCCAAATCTTCCGCACCATTATCCAGCCGCCATATTTTGTAGCCTACCAGATCGCGATTGCCACGACTATTTCCGGCACTGTGAAAATCCATATTGCCTATATATACATCATCGATAAACCAGGGACCCATTAAATAGTCGGAATATATACCTTCACTGCCGCCGTAAAAGGCGATTTTTATTTCATATCCTGCATAGATAGAGAGATCTATAAGGATGGGGCATTGGTAGTTGTAAACCCCCATCGGGAAATGGAGTCCATGCCAGAGGATAGTCCAGGTATCTCCGCCATCGATACTAATCTTTACATACAAATGGGGATTCCAAGTTTCTATGCGAGCAAACCAGGTTTCAAACCTCATATAAGCATCAGGGGGGCAAATAATGGAAGGCGTAATCAGCCACTCATTAATGTATGCATAACCGCCTGCTCCCGCTTGTTTGAAACCGTGAGGAGGTACTATATGCAAATTATACCACCAGAAATCAGGAAAACTGTTCCAGGTAAAATTAAACCCTTCGTCTTCGTAGGTATTGTTTATTATTTGAGTCCAGCCTTCGGGCGGGAAGTCGTCCCCTTCGAAACCTTCGATTATCTCTGCTACACTGGAATCTGGAGCCTCCCAGCTTAGCACCAGCTCGCTATTTGTGTCATCATATCCGGCATTAAGATCCGTAGGCAAATAAGCCTTTTCCCAAATGATGATATCTCCCAGGTTGCCTGCTGTATTTAGAAGATTCCATTCACCTTTTACCACGCTATAACCTTCGGCAAAGATGAAATAACGATAGTCGTTATGTGCATACACATCAGGGATTTCAAAGCTGCCATCCGCAAGGCTGTGGGAAGCATAATTTGCATATCCGTTTAGATAGATCTCGGCATTGGCGATACTTGCTCCGCTATCGCTGGCGATCAATCTGCCGGATAGGTTTACCCTCGGTTTTTCTTGCATAGTTACATTTACCTGGACACCTTCATTTTCTTCCACTGTAACACTGCGCACAGCATCCAAATAGCCAAACTTTCTAAAACGAACGGTATATACTCCTGTAAGTACATCATGAGTACGGAAATCGCCGGAAGCATCTGTATAAAACTTCTCCTGACAACCAGGTACAGTTACTTCCACATCTTCCATGGGCAGAGCGTCCGGTCCCAATACCGTACCCTTAATGAAACCCGCACTCACGCGTTCCAAGATAAAGGCAATCTTAGGAAAGATGCCGGTGAGACCCTGATCAAACCAAAGATTGGGGTCTAAATCCGGAACCGCCTCGTTCGTATATACGGGGCGAGCACGCATGGGCACATCACCATTTTCGCACAAAAAGTAATTTGTTTCGTTATATACTTGGGTATCCCGCGGACGCTGGAACAGAAGCACCAGGTTTCTGCCATTGAAATAGTTAAAAGCCTGATGGAAATTGATTAAGATTGTGTTTTCACCAGCCGGAAAATCCACTGTGCTATTAAATACCTCTTGAAGCTGATAGGCATATATCCAATCATCAGCCAAATCCGCCAAAGTAGTGGTACCCATCCAGATTTTTACCGGACGGTTATTCAGGCTTTGGCTAAAATTGTTAAACAGCTTGATTCCCGTAATAATACCGTGAGTGTTTTGCAATTCATCTGCGGTAAAGATCGGAAGAGCGTCGTGTAGGGAA
>JAQVIX010000022.1 GCA_028695495.1 Candidatus Cloacimonadota bacterium
GAACATGCTGTATCCTTATGTATCGTTAATGATGCCAATTATATACAGCTTTATATCTTGTCAAGTCTTTTCTTTACAATTTAATAAATATATTTTATGTCCTTAGGGAGTTTTTTCTACAGAGTCACAGTCTATTACAAATAATGTTTCCAAATTTTATCTTGGAATGCCTGATTGGTATCTGCAAAAAACAGGAAGCCGTCATGAACTCCAGGAAGCCTGCCACCTGCGCAGCGCCTGACACCCGACACCTTGCCTGCGGCTTACCTGAAGTCCATGCCGGCGTCAAGTGATTGGTATCTGCAAAAAACGGGAAGCCGTCATGAACTCCAGGAAGCCTGCCACCTGCGCAGCGCCGGACACCCGACACCCGATACCTAACACCTAACCCCGTTTTGGAACGTTTTTTGCATCTTAATAAGGAAAAGAAACCGCTTTGGATATTGGAGGTATAGATGTCCAGACCCCTGCTGCTCAGTTTACTCTTGGCATTATTGCTAATTGTAGCCGGCTGTGCCAAACGCCCTACCGAGCCTAATAAAGACAGGCTCAGCCTGGAAAGCCAGATTCCCTTTGTGGGTTATCCTTACCACCTGGTGGTGGGCGGAGATTGGCTATATGGTGCCCTGGATCAGGGTGGCGTGGCTCAGTATAACGCTAATGATCATAGATTCAATATGTACAATCAATTAGTTGCCGAAGATGGCAGCGAAGTAGTTCTCTATCGCATCCGCAAGGTGGGCTATGTGCCCGAGCGCGAAATGGTCTTTATCAATGAAGTGCGCGGCACAGACCAAGTTTACATCGCCAAGGCAAACGATCCGGATTCCCTGCGCATTTTCGATGCCATTACCGGTGAAACGCAGGACATTCAGGATATTATCTGCCGCAACCTGGAAAACGACCCCGATGGCAACATTCTGGAAGTGCTTTATTGCACCATTGCCACCATCAAATATGGTCGCTTCAATGGCAGCCTTTGGCTGGGCAGCGAGCTTACCATCAATACCGAGCTTTCCATTGCCAGCCTGGATATGGATGATCAATATATTTACGTAGCTGGTCAACAGGCGGGTCTCTTTATTTATTCCCGCACCGACGGCAAGCTCATCTCCAATATCAATACCGTTGGCGACGTGCAAAAGGTAGTGGTAGCGGGAGATAAAGCTTATATCGCTGCCAAACACAATGGCTTGAAGATAGTAGATCTCAGCGATATCGAGCATCCTTTTGAGCTGGGTAGCTACGAAACCACCGGCTACGCCACCGATCTCGCTTATCACAATGGCAAGGTGATTTTGGCTTCCGGCAGCGGCGGCGCCTACTACTTTGATGTATCCACGCCCCACCGTCCCAAGCTGATTCAGCGCATGGTAGAGCCTGGCTATGCCCTGAACGTAGCTTTTATGCAGGGAAAAGCCGTGATTGCTACCCGCAGCAATGGACTCTTTATTTACAAGAAATAGAAAACGTTCAGAAATACGAAATGAACATAACAAATCAAGATAAGCTTGAAATGAGTATGTAGGGGTCAAGGCATTGACCCCGCTTCAACTTACTGGTTTAATAGACGATTACGGTATGTGCTACGCGCACGCTTTGCGCCGCTGCATCCCCTTTTTAATAGTTGTAGTGTATGTTTTGGCATTTCCAGACGGACTCAGAAGTTAATAAAGTAAAACCTGGATTGCCATCCAGGTTTTTTCTCCCAACTAATTGAGGAATAGAATATGTACAGATTTAAGATTCTTATGGCTTTAGGATTGCTTTGCCTCGTTGCCACCCTGGCAGCGAATCCCTGGCAAACTCTAAGAAGCGATAACAGTGGTATTACCCTGCGTTTAAATAGCCCCGAATTGCAAATAAATAGTACCGAGCTGCGCGGCGAGAGCTTTCAGGAGCTAAGCCTGGAAGGCGCCAATTCCGCCCTGGATACCGGTGCGCCGGATTTGCCCTCCTTTAGCGGCAGCATCATCTTGCCGCCCAATGGTTCTTACAGCCTTCAGTACCGCAGCCTGCACACCCGCGAATATGCCGGCATCCACCCTTTTCCAGTGCAATCCAAAGACGCTGCTCCGCGGCGGGACTATCGCCCCGAGCTATATGAAAGCCACGTAAATCCCAGCCCGCTCTTAAGTGGCGGCGTAAGCGTAATTCGGGATTTTAGGGTATTGCAATTTGTGGTAAATCCTCTGAATTGGAACCCCCTTACCGGCACACTTTCTCATGCGGACGAGCTTGAAATAGAAATCCGCTTCAATAGCAGCGCTGGCGAAAACGAAGTATCGGCATACACTAGCTATTCCCCTGCTTTTAGGCATATTTACGAGGCGAATCTGCTCAATTTTGATGATTACCGGAGTTTGAATACCGCAGAAGACCCCGGCAGAATCCTGCTCATTCACTGGAATAATCAAACCACCGAATTTACCAATATGCTGAATGCCTATATCGCCTGGAAGCGTCAGAAAGGGCACGAGGTAAATGCGGTAAATACCCAGGCGGCAGGTGGTTCCAATTCTGCCATCAAGAGTTACATTCAAAATCAATACAATAACCCTGCCACGCGTCCGGATTTCGTTATCCTTTTGGGCGATACAGGCTATATTCCCACGTTTTCCAATGGCGGAGATGGAGATTATCCCTATACCTTCCTGGCGGGCAACGATATGCTGGGCGATGCCATGATTGGGCGCATCTCGGTGGAAAATATCACTCACATGGCAGTACTGCTTAGTAAAATCTTCCGCTACGAGCGCGATCTCATATTGGATACCGCCACTTCAGACTATCTGAACCGCATGCTTTTGGTGGGGGATCCCGGCACCTCCGGCATTTCCTGCGTATATATTAGCAAATACGTGCGCGATCTCGCCAAACAGGTGAATCCGGATTATAGCTTTGTAGAAGCTTATAGCGGCAGCTATAGCACTACCATGAATACCGGCATCAATCAGGGTGTAAATTTCTTTACCTATCGCGGCTGGATTGGCATGAGCAGTTGGTCTCCCAGCGAAAACCTCAGCAATGGGCACAAAATGCCTCATGCCGTTATCCTCACTTGCAGCACGGGCAATTTTGGTAGCACTTCTACCACCGAAAGCTTTGTGCGCCTGGGCACTGCGGCAAATCCCAAGGGTGCGGTTAGCGCCATCGGCATGGCTACTTCCAGCACCCATACCATGCCCAATAATGCTCTTTTAGGCGGCATCTTCAATGGCATTTTTACCTATAACATGCGCAATATGGGCGCCGCTCTCTTAAATGGCAGACTTTTCCTGCGCCAAACTTATGGCGCTTCGCATACCAGCATTGCCGATCAACACGCCCATTGGTGCAATCTCATTGGCGATCCCAGCATGGAAGCATTTGTAGGCACTCCTCAGCAAATCGAGATCGAAATGCCTGAAAGCATCGCCCTGGGCAGCGATATTTTGGATATCCAAATCCGGGATGCCAGCAGCAACCCCATTCCCAATGTATGCGTTACCGCCTTTAGCAATAGTAGCAATAGCGTAATCGCCAAAGCCTTTAGCAATGAGGATGGCTATGTGCATTTAGATTTCCCGCTGGGCATTACAGAAAACCTTCTAATTACTGCTTCCAAGCCCGACCATAAACCCACTCAGCTTACCATTTCCATAGCCTCCGGCGGTCCCGTAGCCCGCGGTACCGCATTATTTGACGATGGTAATTACGAATCCCAGGGTAATGGCGATGGCATTGCCTCCGGCGGCGAAACTATAGCGATTTTGGTAAACCTGAAGAATACCGGCAATAGCACCATCGAAGGGCTTTCCGGCACCGCCACTTCCCCAGATGCCTTTGCAAATATCATCTCCAATAGCATCAATTTCCCCAGCCTTGCCCCCAATGAAGAAGCTTTTTCCGAACATGCCCTTTTGGTTGAGCTGGCAGGCGGGACAGACGGCAGCTACTATCTGCATCTGCTACTGGAACTTACAGATTCTGAAGGCAATAGCTACAATATCCCCGTGCGCCAGATTGCCCATAACGCCCATCTGGAAATAGAAGTAATGAACCTTAGCGCAGGGGGGAATAGCATTTTGGACCCCACCGAAACGGGCACCATCCAGTTTGGGCTTAAAAATACCGGCATCGTTCCCGCACAGGATTTATTTGCCCAATTATCTTCGCAAAACGATCTTCTGGTAATCAACGAATCCGAAAGCTATGTGGGCGATATCGCCTGCCAGGCTTTGGGTTTCAATCAAAGCCACTTTGAAGTTTTTGCCCGCAGCCTGCTCATCCCCGGTATGCAAATGCCCCTCAAGCTGCGTTTGTACAACGATTCTGGCTTTCAGCAGGAAATCCCCTTCAATCTCAGCATTGGCACCGTTACCACAAATACGCCGCTGGGTCCCGATGCCTACGGCTATTTTATTTATGATGAATCCGACATCAATTTCGCGGATTGCCCCACTTACGAATGGATCGAAATCCATCCTTCGCTGGGCGGTAGCGGCAGCAAACTCACCAGCTTGAACGATTCCGGCACTTCCGGCGATGAAGGCGAAACCAATGGTAGCACCGCCATTCAGATTATTCCCTTGCCTTTCCCCTTCACTTTCTACGGCATTCCCTATACGGAAATAAGCGTTTGCACCAATGGCTTCATCGTTTTTGGTCAAACTGGTAATGCCGAATTCCGCAATTGCCGTTTACCCGGTGGCTTGGGTCCCGCCCCGATGATTGCCGCTTTTTGGGATGATCTCATCCAGATAAGCGATGCCGGAGTGTATCGATATTACGATGCTACCGAACACATATTCATTATCCAATACCATAAGATGCGAAATGGCTACGACCGCAACTCTTTGGAAACCTTCCAGATCATCCTATACGACCCCATGTACCACCCTACCAGCCTGGGCGATGGCAAGATCAAGATTCAATACAAGGATTTTAACAACGTGGATATCGGCGGCGGTGGCTATACCCCGCGCCATGGCAAATATGCCACTATCGGCATCAAAGACCATACCAATACCCGCGGCTTGGAATACAGCTATAACAATCAATACGCCCCGGCGGCAGCTCCTTTGGGCGCAAATAAAGCCATCCTTATCAATACCGTTCCCGTGCTGCACCAATCCCCTTTCCTCATCGTGCAGGATTTTCTCATAAACGATGCCAATGGCAATGGCGCTATCGAACCCGGCGAGCGCGTAGAGCTTGGAATTCGCCTTATCAATCAGGGCTTGGATACCGCCAGCGAGGTGCAGCTTAGCCTGGAAACCAGCAATCCCTATATCCAGATTATTAGCAATAGCAGCCACTATCCGGAAATCCCCGGCGATACCGGCGCCGTAAATAGCTATCCCCTCGTATTGCAGGTGGATTGGAATTGCCCTGCCGGCACCGCTATCCATTTCAATATCAATATCGATAGCGCTACCGGAAGCTGGACTTACCCTTATACCCTGCAGGTGACCAAACCCCAAATCCAGATTGTAAATTACTGTATCAATGATGCTTTGGGCAATGCCAACGGTCTGGCAGAACCCGGCGAAACCTTTGATTTGGTGGTAAACTTTGCAAATAACAGCACATTTGAAACTACTGACCTCACCCTCAGCATTTTCTGCCTCTCCGAGGATGTAACGATTGTGAATCCGGATGCGCTTATCCCCTGCCTGAAGCCCGGAGCAATCACTCAGGCGGCGTTTGAAATCAGCGTTTCGCCAGATGCCATGATTGGCAATAACCTCACTTTTTTCATTACCTATCTGGGCGAACAGGTGGGTCCGCAAAATGAGCAGCTTCTTATCAGCCTGGGCACCACCGGTATGAACGAGGATTTTGAATACACAAATGGCAATTTCGTTCCCTCGCCGGAGATGAACGGCTGGCAATGGGGTATATCCAGCTATGCCGGTGCCCAAAGCGGCAGCAAGGTATGGGGCACCCGCTTAAACGATCCCTATCCCGGAAACGCTTTCTATACCCTTACCACGCCTTCCGTTTACGTGGGGGCAAACTTCATGCTGGAATTTTGGCATCTGTATGATACTGAAAATAGTTACGATGGCGGCTGCGTTCAGGTTTTGAGCGCTAGTAGCAGCTCCTGGAATCTGCTGCTTCCCGAAGGCGGCTATAGCCACAATAACGTAAGTGCGCTGGGCGGCGCCGGCTTTAGCGGTCAAAGCGCCGGCTGGAGGCTCTCGCGCTTCCCGCTTTCGCAATATGAAAATCAAAATATCCGCTTTCGCTTCGTATTTGCTTCCGATGGCTCGGTAGCTGGTAATGGCTGGTTTTTAGATGACGTTCGCACCACCGGCTACATCCCCTTTGCCAGCAAAATGTATGGGCAGATCATCTCTTCGGATAGCGGCATCGATTTCTCTAAAGTATTGGTGCATAGCCTGGGAGGCATCAATTGCTATCCAGATGATAGCGGCTATTACCAGCTGTATCTGCCTGCCGGTAGCCACCAGATAGAAGCCCTTGCGGATGGCTATAGCGGCTTTGATCCCATTAGTATTACGCTTAGCAACGAAGTTCCCACTTTGAATCAGGATTTCTATTTGGGCGAGCTATACGGCACAGAAAGCCTCAGCTACAATTTAGTGCAAAACGAGGTAATCCTCGCCTGGGATCCGCCTGAACCCTCCGAGGAATATGCGCTGCTCGGCTATGCCATCTATCGCCGCGCCGGCGGAGGTCTGTTTGAGCTTCACGATGAAGTATTGGATTGCCAATATACAGATACCCTGGATGCGCTGGGCACTTATCTTTATTACGTAAAATGTCTTTATCCCGAAGGCTTTAGCCGCGCCTCCAATACCGTATCCATCCTCTTTGATGGTATGTCAAACGAGGATGCCCAAAGCCCGGCTCTTACTACCACTCTCAAAGGCAATTTCCCAAATCCCTTCAATCCCTCTACCACCATTGCCTTTAGCCTGGCAGAGCCTGCCTTTGTAAAGCTGGATATTTTTAATCTGAAAGGGCAAAAGGTGGCAAGGCTTGTGAATGAACCGCTTAGCTCCGGCACTTACAATATCCCCTGGCAGGGCGTGGATAATAAGGGGCAAAAGCAAAGCTCGGGTCTCTATTTCATTCGCCTCCAGACCGGTAGCAAAAGCTTTACCCGCAAAATGATGCTCATGAAATAGGGGTTCTATTCTTGTGAATTATCCAAAAGCGAAGAGCCCGGTTTTCTACCTCCGAAAGCCGGGTTCACCTCTTCAAACATGCGCACCGGCAAGATAATCGAAATCAAATGCAAATGCGGCTTTCTGCTTTTCCGCTATTTCAAAGCCGGCAAAGGCAGGCTCATCAAGCTAATGATTAGCCGTTTAAGCGAGGATAATGTAGGGCTAAAGGGGCTTCCCACCTTCAGCCGTCCAGCTTGCCCCGCTTGCCAAAAAGAGCTGGGCATCATTATGATGATCCATGGCGAAGCGGCGCTCAAGCTAAATCAGGGCAGCATCGTAGGCATCCGTATCTGATGCCATAATCTACTAAAACTTAAGGAAATAATAAGTGATCAAAATAAGCGATCTCTCGCTTCCGGAGCCTATCTTGCGCGCTGCAGCCGAGCTGGGCTATACTACCGCCACTCCCATTCAGGCTCTCTGCATTCCCATTCTTTTGGAGCAAGAGCCGGATCTCATCGCCCTTGCCCATACCGGCACTGGCAAAACCGCCGCCTTCGGCTTTCCGTTGCTCAGCGCTTTGGATAGCGAAGCCCCTTTTGTACAAAGCCTTATCCTCTGTCCTACTCGCGAGCTTTGCGTGCAAATTACCCAGGATTTGCAGGATTATGCGCGCTTTATGCCCCAGGCAAAGATAGTAGCCGTATATGGCGGCGCTCCCATCTTCAGGCAAGAGCAGGCGCTAAAAGCTGGCGCTAATATCGTGGTGGGCACCCCCGGCAGGGTAAAAGATATGATTCAGCGTAAGGCATTGAATTTGCAGAATCTACGGCGCTTGATCCTGGACGAAGCAGACGAAATGCTAAATATGGGCTTCAAAGACGAAATCTTTGAAATCATCGCCGAGATTCCGGAAAAGCATCAAACCCTGCTTTTCTCCGCCACCATGCCCCCGGAAGTGGAGAAGCTGGCGCAAAGCATTATGAATCAACCGCTTCGTCTATCTGCCGGAGACGAAAAGCGTGGCGTGGATGGCATCCAGCATTTCTTTTACAAAGTGCAGCCCAAAAACAAATACTTTGCCCTCAAACGCATTGTGGATATGAACCCCAAAATCTACTGCATCATCTTTTGCCGCACCCGCAGCGAAACCCAGCAGGTAGCCGATCAATTGCAAAAAGATGGCTACAACGTGGAAGCCCTGCATGGAGACCTTTCGCAGGCGCAGCGCGAGCTGGTAATGAACCGCTTCCGCAGCAAATACATTCAGCTTTTGGTGGCTACCGATGTGGCAGCCCGCGGTTTGGATGTGGACGACCTTACCCACATTATAAATTACCACGTTCCTCTGGATCCGGATATCTATATCCATCGCTCCGGACGCACCGGCAGAGCTGGCAAAACCGGCGTTTCGCTTACCATTATGCACAGCAAAGAAGCCACACAGATGAAAGCGGTGGAAAAGCGCCTGGGACGCGAGATTATCTGGAAAAGAATCCCCGGCGGACGCGAAATCTGCGAACGCCAGCTATATCACTTTATCGATGGCGTGGAACGCGTGGAAGTAAACGAAAACGAGATTGCCCCCTTTTTGGAAAACGTATATAAAAAGCTAAGCTGGATGAGCCGCGAAGAGCTAATCCGCCGCTTTGTATCCGTGGAGTTCAATCGCTTTTTGAATTACTACAAGGATTTGCCAGATCTGGAAAGCCCCGAAGATAAACCCAAACGCAGTTCTGCCAAAGGCATGAAGTACACCCCCTTCAAATTGCAGCTTGGCAGCAGCAGCGGACTAAATAAAAAGGAGCTGCTGCGCTTTGTAAATCAATTAGCCCCCGTGTGCGATCTCAATATCGGCAATATCCGCATCTTCAATGAATTCAGTATTATCGAGCTGGAAAGCGGAAAGGAAAATGAAATCTTAAGCGCCTTTGAATCTGCCAAATACCGCGGCATCGCCCCGCAAGCGACGCTGGATAAAAAAGGCAAAACCGCCTTTGCCGGTAAAGCTGCAAGCGGAGGCAAAAAAGCCAAAAAGCAGGAATATAAAGCAGCATATTCTGCCAAAAATACGCGCGCTGCCGAGAAGGCAAAGATTCAGGAAATAAAAGCGAAGATACGTAAGCGCACGCAGAATAAGTAAAAATGCGCTCCCTGGTGAGCCTTGCTTCAGATTTGGCACAAGCAGGAGAGCGAAGCGTAGATACAGCTTCGCCCCGTGGCTTAGGCACTCCCGTTTTATCTGCCAGCTTTTTGCCAGCATTTTCGGAAGGGCAACCACCAATATAGCTATAGTGGACAAGGTATAGACAAAATGAGATTTATTTTTTAGGCAGATGTGTATCTTCATATTGCAGAGTTGTTTGTAAAAAAAAGGTTTGAACACGATGGATGCTTTGGGGTTTTCCTGCATGAAACATAATTGCCTTCGTGTTAGTTCCGGAGGAACGATAGCTTAGGTAGCATGGCAGATACCATTTTAAAACATAAAATAAAACCCCGCCCCTATCCCCTTTCGGCGCCCAAAATCCACGTGGATATTTCGCATGGAAAAGGGAAAGAGGCATCTGCTGAAAAGATAATACTTGACTTTTATACGACAATTCCAGACAATGCACCTTATTGTATATGAGATATAGAATCTAAACTACAAGGGAGATCTTGATGAATGACTTCATAAAGTGCCGGCATCAAACTTTAGATTTCGCACCAATAGTTCAGAAAAACAAGGAAATTCATAAAAAATCGGAACAAGGATAATGTCGAAAAATCAGACAAAACAGTTTCAGTATGAAACGCAGGGATATCAAGACGATTGTGTAAATAGCATTGTGAGCCTTTTTGAGGGGTTGCGCCAAGAAAATGATGCTCGTGCAGTGTTTAGAGAACACTTCATGAGTAAGGGTTACAACTTTCCGATCAATGATACGAAGAATATCGATATCATGATGGAAACGGGAACCGGCAAAACATTTACATTTATCAAAAGCATCTTTGAATTGAACAAAAACTTTGGATACAAAAAGTTTATCATTCTTGTTCCTTCTGTTGCCATTCGCGAGGGCACGAAGACCCATTTTCAAGATACAAAGGATTATTTCAAGGCGTATTACGCAAACGAAAAAGAAAAAGAAATAGAAACATTTATCTATGAAGGGGGCAATATCTCAGCAGTTAGTCAATATATTGCCACTTCACATTTATCGGTTTTAGTAATGACCCCCAGTTCATTTAGCCAAAAAGGCAACCTTCTAAACCGCCCTCTGGAAAGAGACATCAATACCCCGGAGATATTCCTGATAAATCAAGACCCAGCCAAAACATATCTGGAGTGTTTAAAACGCTTGAATCCAATTGTGATCATGGACGAGGCTCACCGCTTTGAGGGAGACGCCTTCAAAAAATATTTTGAGGGCTTCGATAATTATTACCTTCGTTTTGGCGCCACATTCCCAAAGAAGAAAGACAGCCTGCTTTTATCGAATGTAGCATATATTTTGGATAGCATTACTTCCTTTAGACAGAGTTTGGTAAAAAAAATCGTAGTTTACACACAAGGTATAGAAGAAAATGCAGATACTTTGATCGGTATTGAACAGGAAGGAAGTCGGAACATTGCGATTGTACAAACACTTACAAACGGATTGGTGATGCGGAGGGATTTAAATGCAGGCTCAGTTTTCAATGGTAAAAGCATAAGAAAGGTAAATAAAGAAAGCCTTGTTTTGGTAGATGACACACTGGTAAAGGTCGATTACTCTTTGTCAGACGAATCCCTCAGAGCAATGATCAAGCAAACGATTAGGATACACCTCGAAAAAGAAAAAACACTGTTTGAACAAGGCATCAAAGCCCTTACTCTCTTTTTTATGGGAAGTGATATAAGCTTGTACCGTGGAGACAATCCCAAAATAAAAAAGATGTTTGAAGAAGAGTATAAAGAGCAATACGATAAAGTAGTAAAACGGCTTGATCCAGCAAGTGCCTATTGTAAGTATCTGCAAAACGACTACGATCAGGATAACGATCTGCAGGTTCATAAAGGCTACTTTTCGGGCGATAAAGGCAATGCAGACGAAAAAATAAAAACCGGCGTTGATGAGATTTTGAGAGATAAAAAAAAATTACTTTCTTTTGAAAGCCCCACGCGTTTTATCTTCTCAATCTGGGCTTTGCAGGAAGGATGGGACAACCCAAATGTATTCACTATTTGCAAGCTATCCAGCCAGGGAAGCGAGATCTCCAAATTGCAACAGATAGGTCGTGGCTTACGTATATCTGTAAATCAAGCCTTGCAACGCAATACGCTGAAACACCTCGATGGCAATCAAACCGGATTCTGGGAAATTAACAATTTGGATGTAGTGGTATCAGGCAAAGAGCAGGGTTTTGTAGAAGCCATCCAAAATGAAATATTAAATAATTCTTTCCTGATTGCCGAGATGTTTACAGAACAGGAGCTTAAAAAACTGCTGAAAGATAAAGGACACTTTGATGACATCACTGTCCGTGAGATCTTTAGAATGATGGAAGATAGTAAAATGATCGAGTTTAAATCTATCGTTGATGGCATATATATTTTTAAAAGATCCCCACATTTTTCACAAATCTTAAGTCAGCAAGAATTGCCGGATGCTCAAAAGCAAGTACTCGAAAACCTGTTTGCCACGGATGCCGCAGCTTATGTGCAAAAAGCCGAGAGCATCAAGAGCAAAAAGAAAGTTTTTATCAAGGAAGCCTTCCTAAATGAGTTTCAAAATCTTTGGAACGCCATCAATAAAGATGCCTTCTATATGCTTGATTCCTTAAGCGAAGAGCAGGAAAAGCAATTGATCCAAAACATAAAAACCGAGATTGAAGCCCTGGACATTGAGGCAATACTGCTGCAAACCATCCGGGCTGAACTCAATATTCAGAAGATTGGGGAACAAGGAGCGATCACAGAAAGGCTAACAGACGCTGTTTCATATAAAAGCAAAATAGATTATCTGGAATTAGTTCGCTCAATATCTGGCAAAACCAAAACGCCACTTGCATTTGTGGTAAAGGTTTTCAATGCGCTAAGCGGTGATTTTAAAAACAAAATGCTCTGCAATAATCCGGAACAGGCGCAAAGAGAGATTACCGGAATCATTAGCCAAAGCTTAATTGCCATGCTCAAGGCGAATATTCAATATAACGGTATGAATGGCAAAGCCTTACCCAATGTGTTTCAAAAGGAAAATGATAGAAGCTATTTAGAATCAGGTAGCACAGGCAGATTTCAAAAGGAAATGGATTATGACTTTTCGTTAAAGAGCAAATGGGCATTTGATGAAGTAATAGAATATGATAGTGATTTTGAACTGGAAATAATTGAGCAAGACCCAGATATTGAAAGCATAGAGTTCTTTGGCAAATTACCCCGCCTGAAGATTAAAACACCCTTAGGCGCTTACAATCCCGATTTTTGCTACGCCGTGAAAAGCGTAAACGGTAATAAAATCATCCTCGTAGTAGAATCCAAAGGCTATAATGCCGAAACGGATATCCCAGAAGATGAGAAAAACAAAATAGACTTTGCCAAAAAGTATTTTGAAGCTCTTAACGCTCATTACAAAAATCAAAGTATTAAAGTAGAGTATAAAAAACGCATCAATCGTACACAATTAGCCGCTTTGATAGGGGAAGCAATGAAGCCATGAAAAAAGAAATAGTCTATAAACTAACCATTTTGCCAACGTCGGTAAAATGGTTAGCGATGGTTCAGGTGCTAAGAAATGAGCTTGATGATTTGATGCTTACCCGTGAAAGCAAACAAAGAATTTAAAAATAAGGACAAAAAATGAAAACGCAATTTATCGAAAAGGGATATACCATGCATGAAACGGAAGCTACTGAAAATAAACTATTAGCCTTTCTTAAAGAACATTATCCCAACACTATCAAGGACAACGAGATTGATCTAAATGAGTTGAAAGCAGTGGCAGGATTGCCCATAGATGAAAAAGTAAACGGATACGGCTTGAACTTTGTGGGCAGAAACTTTGCCCGCGCCAAATACTCCCAAAAGACTCAAAAAGAATTGCGCTTAAATACTGATATGAGCAAAGACATGGATGCCACGCAAAACCTGGTATTGAAAGGCGATAACCTGGATAGCTTAAAGATATTAAAAAGCTACTATAGCGGCTTGATAAAGTGCATATACATAGACCCTCCCTATAACACTGATAAAGATGAATTTATCTATCCCGATAAGTTCGATAAAGAAGAGGCTGAAGTTTTGGGTCTTGCAAATCTTAGTGATTACGACTATGAACGTATGGATTTTAGCTTCAAAACAAAAAAGAGTCATAATGGCTGGCTCTCTTTTATGTATCCGCGCTTGCTCTTGGCAAGAGATTTACTCAGTAGCGACGGCGTGATCTTTATCAGTATAGACGACAATGAACAGGCTAACCTAAAGCTGCTTTGCGATGATGTCTTTGGGGAAGAGAATACTGTGGCTTCATTTACGCGAGTAACGAAGAAAGGTGGAAAATCATCTGAGGCAACTGCAAGAAATCATGATTATATTTTGGCTTATGCAAAAAACATAAATCAAGTTGAGCTTCGTGGGGTTTTTCATACTGATGAGGATTTTTCTAATAAAGATGAGTTTTATAAAGAAAGGGGTTATTATAAATTAAATCAGCCTCTTGATTACGATAGTTTAAGATATAGCCAGTCTCTTGATTATCCCATTACAATTGACTGTGAAATCTTTTATCCAGGTGGTAGTGAAAATAACTGGAAATCTAGACAAGACGGCACACATGGCAGAGCTGACTGGGCGTGGAGATGGAGCAAAGAAAAGTTTAAATTTGGATTAGATAATGGTTTTATTAAAATAACGCGAGGCGGCAATAGACCTCGTATTTATACTAAAACCTACCAAAATGTAACAATCATAAGAAAAGGTACCCAATATAGTATGGTTGAACGCGAGCGGTCAAAACCATTGTCCACCTTGAAGTTTGTAGAGAATAAATACTCAAATGATAATGCAACAATTGCAATTAATGTGTTGATTGGTAAAGGACTTTTTGAATATACAAAACCATCTGAGCTAATAACACAGTTAATAAAGCTTGTAAATGACGATGGTTTTATTGTTCTTGATTTCTTTGCAGGTTCAGGCACAACGGGTGATGCCGTAATGCAACTCAATGCAGAAGATGATGGTAAGCGCAAATTCATTCTTTGTCAATTAGATGAACCAATAATTGTTGAAGATAACCCCGTGGCTTATAATTTCTGCGTAAAAAACAATTTGCCACCCTTTATATCCAGTATCACTATCGAAAGATTGAGAAGAGCCGGAGAAAAGATAAAAAATGAGATAGAAGCGCAAAACGAAGAGGCGGGTATTCTGGATGAGCTTAAAAAAGAGATTCCCGATATAGGCTTCAAAGTGTTTGATAGCGTGGATGCGCCCAAATTAGAAGTGGAAGACGATCAGATTATTTATCCGACCCTTTATAATGATACGATCAGCCGGATTTACAATATGATTTTTACCGTTGGCCTGGATGAAGCTACCCAGGTTCCTGTAGAAGTGGTAAAAGACTGCATTTACAGAATTGAGAATAACTTTTACATCACCAATAGCGATAAAATCCGCAAAGAAGATTTTGCAGCTGCCGTTAAAGAAGGCAAGGTCTTTATTGATGGCTGGACAGCAAGCCTAAACGGCACTTTGCAGCATTACATGGATGATGTGAAAATAGTATTTTAAGTTCGGCAAATAGCAGTTTCAGTAGTGGGTAGATTCGTTGTCTGCCACAGGAAAGTAGATACGGCATCTTGCCGTGTTAAAAATAAGGCACTGGTTCATTCTTGGTGGGTAAGCCTTTGCGTAATATGGGGAGCAATCATTATTGCCATAAGTTCAAATAACTCCTTGTTTCTTGAGCAGTTTGTAGGCATCTTTGTATGTGTCATCGTTTCTGATGGCTACATACAAAAAATATACAGCGGGATCTGCGGTAATATCAAACATAGCACATTCAAATTCGCCAGTAATGGCATATAGTATTCTGATTTTATTCTTATAGCGCCTGATTCCCTGCAATTTATCTTTCAAAAAGGGGTTGCTTTTTGGAGCTTGGCAAATATAATCTTCTTAATTGCGAATGAAATCATAGATACTGCGGTCGAGCTGTTTTTTACTTTCGTGATAAGAATCCAAGTAGCGATTCTGGTATGTCATCACTCTCGCTCTCCATTTCATTCACTTTGTCTATAAACTGAAAATAGTGTTCTTTTTTTTCTAAAACCAATTCTTCGATAAAAAGAGGTTCACCCGGTTCTGCATATTCCCATGCGGGCAATTCATGCGTCATCATCGAAAGTTGCTTCCCAGTGTATTTCTTGGCTTTTGCACATACCTCATGAATGATGTCTTGCGCTTTTTCGGGAATGTCTGCCGGTTTTTGTAAAGGTAAATATCTGTGCTCATGATACACTGTGCTGGCGTCTGGAATATCCATTTCGCGCATTTGCAGCTTCCAAAGCGTGTTTTTACCCCTCCTCAATATCTCATCAAAATGAGCTGGAACAGGTCCCATCCGCAAGCGAACGTAATAGCTATCCGTTAAACTCTCCTCCATAGCGCGATAATATGCCTGTTCTACGAAGAGGAATATCTTGGCGAGCTTCACTTTGCCGCAACCGTTCATTTCGTGCAAAATGGCAAGAATTAGTTCTTGTGCAGTCATCTGTTTATCCTCTCTTAATTTTATTTACTTATATACAATATAATTAAAGGTAGAAAATGCGCCACAAACAATAATGATAATAAAGCCCCAGCCCTCCTGTTTTTTTTACTCCCAAAAACGCGTTTTTTAGAGTAAAAAAAACAGGAGGCAGGGGGATAAAAGAAAACCATTAAACCGCATCCATTACCCAGGGTGATCTTGCCAAAAACTCGCAAGCTCCTTTTTGGCGGCGAACACACTGGGCTACCTGAACTTTCGTCCCGCTGGGACTCATTTGGGTTTGCTTGTGTGAAATACCTTTTTCGCTCCCGCTTACCTGAAATCCATGCCGCTTGCAGAGGGCCTTAATAGCGTATAAGGCGGATAAGCGGCATGAGCTTTAGGAACCTAACACGATATCTCCGAAACGAGCGCAGCGTAATTCTACATTCTACATTTTACACTTTACATTTGCGAGCTTGCTCGCAACAAAAATAAACTCTGGACAGCATATCGCTTATTAAAATAATGACTTTCATCTAAAACTAATTTTGAAAATTGGAGATACAAATGAAGACAGAAGAAAGCCGTAACCGCAGAGAGGTGCTATTTGCCTCGCTGGAGACAGGGGATGCCCTAATCCTCTTTGCCGCCCTGGAAGAGAATCTTGCCAAGTTCCGGCAGGATAATAACTTCCTTTACATTACCGGTTTGGAAGCGCCAAACGCCATCTATTTTGCTTACAAAGGGCAGAATGTGGTGGAACACCTTTTTATCCAACGCGGGATTCCGGAGCGTGAGGTATGGGATGGCAAGAAAATGAGCACTCAGGAAGCGCAAGAACAAAGCGGCATCCAAAGCGTAATGTATTTGGATCAATGGAGCGACACCCTCAGCATGTATGCACCCAGTATCAAACGCATTTATGCCAATATCGGCGTGCCGGCGCTGGATATGCCGCTCTCTTACCCGATGTTCCGCTTGCAGCCTTTGAAAGAGCGCTATCCGAATATCGAAATCACAAATATAAATACCAAGCTCAGCCCTTTGCGCAAGGTAAAAAGCGAGTGGGAAATTAGCAAATTACAACGCGCTATCGATATTACCGGCAAGGGCCTTTTGGACATCTTCGAGCAGGCGGAAGTGGGCATGATGGAATATGAATTGGAAGCCATTTTGTATTTCCGCATGCAGCGCAGCGGCTTGCCGCACTGGGGTTTTGCCCCCATCATTGCCAGCGGTATCAATGCCGCCACCTTGCACTATGGCAAAAATAACTGCCAAATCGCCGCCGGAGAGCTTATCCTGATGGATGTGGGCGCTTCGCACCATAATTATAGTGCGGATATCACCCGCTGTTTCCCGATTAGCGGCACTTTCAGCGAGCGTCAAAAAGCCGTATATGCTGCGGTTTTACGCGTGCAAAAAGAGATTATCAGCATGATCCAGCCGGGTGTAAAGCTTATTGATTTGCAAAGCAAAACCCGCGAGCTTATTGCGCAGGAATGCAAGGAATTGGGCTTGATCCAGGAAGATGACGAAGTAATCAAATACTATATGCACGGCGTTAGCCACTTTTTGGGTATGGATACCCACGATTTGGGCGGACGCGACGCCGTATTGGAAGCGGGCAATGTAATTACCGTGGAGCCTGGCATCTATATACCAGATGAGCGTTTGGGCGTGCGCATTGAAGACGATGTATTGGTTACCGAAAGCGGCTACTGCGTGCTGAGCCAAAATATCCCCAAGGAAATTGAGGAAATTGAAGAGATTTTGAAGGACCGAAAGTGAAAGCGATCTATCCCGGCACCTTCGATCCCATTACCTTCGGGCATTTGAACATCTTGGAAAAAGCCGCCAAGATGTTTGACGAAGTAATTCTCGCCGTGGCGGATTATACGGCAAAGCAGAATTATTTTACGCTTGAGGAACGCCTGGAACAATGTAAGGAAGCGGCGAAAGGCATCCCAAATATAAAGGTGATTAGCTTTTCCGGTTTGGTGGTGGATTTTGCCCGGCAAAATAACTGTCGGATACTCATCCGCGGTTTGCGTGCAGTATCGGATTTTGAATATGAACTTTCGCTTGCGCTTACGAATATCAAGCTGAGCGAGGATATCGAAACCGTATTTTTGGTGCCTAGCCTGCGCTATATGTATCTTTCTTCATCGATGATTCGCCAGCTTGCCGAGTTGGATGGCGAGCTAAAGGACTTTGTACCGCCCCACGTGATAAAAGCTTTGAAAGAGCGAGTAAGGGGAGGCTAAGATGGCAAAAAGCAAGGCAAGCGAAGAAAGCCTGAAGATTTCCGAACGCAAATTGCCCTCGGATATCAATGCCGAAGCGGCGGTGCTTTCGGCGATGATTATCGATTCGGATGTAATCAGCAAAGGCATCGAAAAGCTAAAGGAAAGCTTCTTTACGCGGCTGGCGCATAAGCTGATTTTCAAGGCTATCTGCGAGCTATTTAGCGATGGCATCGAGATTGACCCCCTTACTTTGATCAATCGTTTGGAACGCAATAACCATTTGGAAAAAGCGGGGGGAATACCGGGCATCAATGAGATTGCGGATATCGTAGTATCCAGCGCAAACTTTGATTACCACCTAAATATCGTGGTGGAGCAGGCGCAACTAAGGCACCTGATCGTAGCCTGCAACGGCATTATCGAAAATTGCTATACTTCCACGGCGCCGGTGAAAACGGTAGTAGATGAAGCCGAGCAAGCCATTTTTGCCATTGCAGAACTGCCGCAAAAACAAGGCTTTGTCCGCTTTGACGATCTCTCTGCGGATGTGCTGCACAATATCGATATCATCGCCTCTACGAAGATACCCGTTACCGGCATCAGCAGCGGTTTTAGCGATTTGGATAAGCTTACCGGCGGCTTCCGTCCGGGGCAATTCATCATCATTGCGGCGCGTCCCGCCATGGGAAAAACCTCTTTGGCGCTGAATATAGCGTCCCACGCCGCGGTAAACCTAAAGAAAAAGGTTGCCATTTTTACCATGGAAATGGCGGCAGATGAAGTGATAATGCGTATGCTTTCCAGCGCCTCGGAAGTAAGCATGAATAGCATGCTAAAAGGCTATGGCATGAATGAAGATAAGCTGGTGCGCATTATGCAGGCATCGGAAGTGCTTTCCAGCAAACAGATTTATATCGATGAAAGTGGCACCAATACCCCGCTGGATATCCGGGCAAAAACGCGGCGGCTGGCTGCGGAAATTGGCGGTTTAGACCTTATCTTGATCGACTATTTGCAGCTGATGGAACACAATAAGGATAGGGATAGCCGGCAGCAGGAGATAAGTGAAATCTCCCGTGCGCTGAAGATCTTGGCAAAGGATATGAAGATTCCCGTAATTGCGCTTTCGCAGCTTAATCGCATGCTGGAAAATAGGGATGACCGGCGTCCGCGTTTGGCAGACCTGCGCGAATCCGGCGCCATCGAGCAAGATGCGGATTTGGTAATGTTTATCTATCGCGATGAGTATTACAACAAAGAAAAAACCGAGAAGCCGGGAATTGCCGAGGTGATAATCGGCAAAAACCGCCATGGCTCCACCGGCTCGGTTGATCTCGGCTTTGAAGGTGAATTTACCCTCTTCCGCCCGCTGGATACGGTTGACGACGGCTATTAAATGATTTCAGATACTCTGGCTGGCATTGGCGAATATACTCTTTTTACGGGCAGATGCCTGGCGGCGCTAAAGGCGCTAAAACGGCGTTGGCTGGAATTTATCATCCAGTTCAAGCGCATTGGCTACGATTCGCTATTTCTCATCATGCTTACAGCGGCGTTTACCGGCTTGGTTACCGCCCTGCAAGCGGTGTATCAATCCAAAGGCTATATCCCGCTTAATCTCTTGAGCGTGCTTATCGGCAAATCTACCATGGTAGAGCTGGCGCCCGTGCTTACCGCTTTGGTGCTTACGGGCAAGGTGGGGGCAAGCATGGCGGCAGAGATTGGCACCATGAAGGTAAGCGAGCAGATAGATGCGCTAAATAGCATGAATATAAGCGAATATGAGTTTTTGTATATGCCGCGCATCCTGGCGGGGATTGTGGCATTTCCGCTTATCACTATCTTTGCCAATGCCATCAGCATCATCTGCGCCTGGTATTTTTCCTTTCTGCGCTATGGACTGCATTACCATACCTTTTTTAGCAATATGCGCGCCTATTTTGAGAGTTTTGATCTCATTAGCGGTTTGGTAAAGTCTGTGGTATTTGGCTTTATCATCACCACCTTTGCCTGCTATTTTGGTGCGCGCAGTTTTGGTGGGGCAGAGGGCGTGGGGCGCTCCACCACCCAAACCGTGGTCTATAGCTCGGTAAGCATCCTGATCATGGATTTCATCGTGGCATGGCTGCTTTTTGGCACATATTAATCGCAGGGGTATCCGGCAAATGAAGCTTTGGCGCTGGCTGCTGCTTTTTCCGCTGTTGTTTACGCTTTCCTGCCGCAAGGAAGCGGCTGCACCGGCAGAGAGAAATAGTAGCAATCCGGCAAATACCGGGCTTATTATCTTTGCGCCTGCCAGCTTCCGCAGTTCGGGGCTGGAAGGGGTCTTGATTCCAGAATTTGAAAAGGAAAGCGGCTGCAAGCTAAAGCTATATCTCTTTGAGGATAGCGCAAGCCTGGCAGAGGCGATCCGCGCGGGGGGAGATAGCCTGGACCTGGCGCTGGGGATAGATAATGGGCTGGCGCTGGCGGAAGATTTAGCGGGTTATTTTCGGGCAAATGAGCGGGAAGATTTTAGCTTTGTTTCGCGGGAGGCAGTGCAAGATAATAGCTTTCGCCTTATCCCTTATGCTTATAGCTATCTGGCATTGCTCTATAACACCCGTATTTTTGAAAGCCCGCCCAAAACTTTTGGGGAATTGCAGGATGCTAAATACCTGCGGCAGATTGCCCTGCAAAATCCTGAAAGCCCCTGGGGCAGAAGTTTCCTGCATTTTAGCGTTGCGCTATTTGGCGAAGAGGGCTATCGCTATCTTTTAAGTGCGCTAAAAAAGAATAGCTATAAGAGTTTTGAAAGCAGCGGGGAGAGCATCGCCGCAGTAAAAAAGGGGGAATGTGGGCTGGCGATTGCCATGTTCAATACCGCCATCTGGCAAAAGGAGCTGGACCCGCTGGAGCAAAACCTGAAAACCCAGAACTTCAGAGAGGCATCTTTTTTGTATTCCGAGAATATCGGGATTTATAGGGGCAGCCGGAATATCAAAGAGGCAGAGGCATTTATCGGGTTTATCTTTGAGGATTATGCGCAAAATATGCTGCTATACAAAAGCGGGCTGCTGCCGGCAAAAATAGGCGTGGCATTGCCGCAGACATATAGCATGTTGCCGCTTTCCATGTATGCGGTAAATGACCGGCTGGCGGCACTACAAATACGGGAGCATCATCCGGAATGGCTTACGGGTTTTCGGGCGATCATTCCGCAATATTGATCGCATCGGGTTTTGAAACGAAAGCGCTGGCGTAAAGGCGGGCTGCCGTAGATAAAAGCTGCAATTGTATATCCATAATTGTTGGGAAATATCTTTTTTAATTGCAATCAGCTGTTGCAGTTGCGGTGCTTCCCCGTTGCTTCCCCGTCCATTCGCCGTGCAAGCAACGGGTAACTAACGAGTTACGAACGTGTTCTTTGTGTTGTACTGAAATAGGTTTACTCTTTTTTGCAATAGAATTAGCATTGTTAAAGGTGTATTTTTAGGGTTTTCTTTAGGAATTGCCAAAATGAGCCTGCGATATTTTGGGCAAGATAAACCCTGGGTAATTGATGCGTTTTGATGAATATCTTTTATCCTCCATCCCCTCCTCCTTTGTATGCGCAAAATCCGCGGATTTTGCGCATACAAAGGAGGAGGGGATGGGGTTTTATTACATTATGTGTGCCGTGCCACGGATGCTATCTAAAATAGCACCCCTAACGGGGTTCCGCTCGGCAGCCAGGCGTGATATTCCCTGTTTATGCTTCCATCTTTGTATAACCTTTGAAATCTGTAAAAGTTTTGAGATTATAAGATTATTTGTAAACGACATATTTTGCCGCCATGAAATCCACGGCTACACCATGCGCCAACTTCTAAATTACCATTGCGAAGCTTGCGAGCAATACCGCTTAAGATTTTTCTTGACGTAAACGGGCTATCTTAAAACTTGAAACGAAAGAAATAAATTCAAAGAAAATAAAGGAGATTCCAAATGAAACGTAAAGTTATCATTATGGGCGCAGCAGGGAGAGACTTCCACAATTTTAACGTCTTTTTCCGTGACAACAAAGATTATGAAGTAGTAGCTTTTACTGCCACCCAAATCCCCGGCATCGACGATAAGAAGTATCCCGCCGCATTGGCTGGGAAGCTTTATCCGAACGGTATCGAGATCAAACCCGAAAGCGAATTGAAAGAGCTGATCGAAAAGAACAATGTGGACCTGGTAATCTTGGCTTATAGCGACCTGCATCATGAGGACGTAATGCACAAAGCCACAATGGTAAATGCCATTGGTGCAGACTTTATGCTGATGGGCGCCAATAACACAACCATCAAAACCACCAAGCCTTTGGTAACCGTATGTGCCACCCGCACCGGTTGCGGCAAATCCCAAACCACCCGTGCGGTGATCAATGCCCTCAAAGCACGTGGTTTGAACGTAGTGGCTATCCGCCACCCCATGCCCTATGGCGATTTGGTAAAACAAAAAGTGCAGAGATTTGCCGAAGTGGCAGACCTCAAAAAACATAAATGCACCATTGAAGAAATGGAAGAATACGAACCGCACATCATGGCTGGAAACGTGGTGTATTCCGGCGTGGATTATGAAGCCATTGTGCGCGAAGCCGAAAAAGAAGCCGACGTAATAATCTGGGACGGCGGTAATAACGACATTCCTTTCTACTGCTCGGACGAAATGATTCGCATCGTAGTAGTGGATCCGCATCGCCCCGGCGACGAAATTACCTACTTCCCCGGCGAATCCAACGTGCACATGGCAGACGTAGTGGTAATCAACAAAATAGACACTGCGGACATGATGGACATCAACGAAGTGCGCCAAAACGTGCGCTATATCAATCCCAATGCCATCATCGTGGATGCTGCCAGCCCGCTCTTTGTAGATAAACCCGAGCTGATTACCGGCAAGCGCGTACTTATCGTGGAAGATGGTCCCACCCTTACCCACGGCAATATGGCGTTTGGTGCCGGCAGCGTTGCCGCCGATAAATATGGCGCCGCCGAGTTTGTAGATCCGCGCCCTTGGGCTGTGGGCGAAATTGCCGATACTTTTGAAAAGTATGATACCATTGGCGATATCGTTCCCGCAATGGGCTATAGCGCAAAGCAGATCAAAGACCTGGAAACCACCATCAATGCTGCAGATTGCGATTCCGTGGTAATTGCCACCCCTATCGACCTGCGCCGCATTGTAAAGATCAAGAAGCCGGCTTGCCAGGTAGGCTATGAGCTGCAAGAAATTGGCGTGCCCACCCTGGCAGATATCCTGAAGGATTTTGCCACTCCCAAAAAAGCCGCCAAGAAAGCAGCCCCCAAGAAAGCTGCTCCCAAAAAGAAATAAGCCTTTGGGCTAAATAGAAAAATACGAAAGGGGTGAAAGCATTTCACCCCTTTTTGGAACTAAAAAAAGAAGCTAATATGGGAAAAACCGCTGTACTCGCACTCGGAGGCAACGCCATCATCAAAGCAGGGCAAAAAGGCACTATTCAGGAACAATTTAAGAACACTCAAAACTCCATGCAGGGCATTGTGGAGCTTATCAAACGCGGCTATCATCTGGCAATAACCCACGGCAATGGCCCACAGGTGGGGAATCTCTTACGCCAACAGGAAGCCGGAGCCAAGGAAGGAATTGCAGCACTCAATCTGGGGGTATTAAACGCCGCTACCGAAGGCACAATGGGCTATATGATCGAGCAAAGCCTGATAAATAAGCTGGCTGCCGAGGGGATACAGCGCGAGGTATTGAGCCTGATCTGCCAGATTGTGGTGGATAAAGCTGATCCCAGCATGCAAAACCCCACTAAGTATGTGGGTTCTACATATTATAGTGCGGATGAGGCGCAGCGGCTAAAGCAGGAATTGGGCTGGAACCTGAAAGAGGATTCTGGCAAGGGCTATCGCCGCGTGGTAGCCTCTCCCAAACCGCGGGAGATAGTAATTGGCAGTAGCATCAAAACCTTGGTGGATAGTGGCAAGATTGTAATAGCCGCTGGCGGGGGCGGGATACCGGTATTTTGGAATGATGCGGGCTTTTTGGAAAGTATCGATGCCGTAATAGATAAAGATTTTGCCTCTGCACTTTTGGCACAAAGGATAAAGGCAGACCTCTTGGTAATCCTTACCGGAGTGGATAAAGTGGCGCTAAATTATGGCAAGCCGGATATGCGGGAATTGGATTACCTATCTCCGGCTGAGGCGCTGCGCTATTACGAAGCAGGGCAATTTCCGGCGGGGAGTATGGGACCCAAGATTTTGGCAGCCTTGGATTTCCTTCAAAATGGCGGTAAGGAAGTGTTGATTACTTCCATCGAAAAGATCGTGGATGCCTTTGAAGGGAAAACGGGTACGATACTGCGACCCTAAGAGTTTAAATACAGTTTACAAGCCGATTTTCGCATGGTAGCCCCAAAATACCCAAATATCACAACAACAAAAAATGCCGACCCCCGAAATGTAGGTGCTCATTGCTATGAGCCCGCCGGAATTTCTGCGCAACAGCTAATGATTACAGTATAAATTGCGAACGCTTTGTCAAAAGCGGGCGCAAAACATTACGCCCCTACAGTCCCATTTCGTTAGATATCGTGTTTGGTTTTAGGCATTTCGGGATAGCCACTTCTTTCGACTATACGCAAATGCCAAATATGCCTGCCGAGCTTTCCCCGTCAGGGGATAAAGTTTAGGTAGCCCAGGGTGTTCGCCGCCAAATATGAGCTTGCGAGTATTTGGCAAGAAAAACCCTGGGTGATAGGCATGTTTTGATGAAATCCTTTTTATCCCCCAGCCCCCCTTGTAATTAACGGCACAAAACCCGAGGTGTTTTGTGCCGTTAATTACAAGGGGGGCTGGGGTTTTATTTCCTTATTTAAGCGCATACATTTACCTAGGGTGAACTTGAGCAAAACTCGCAAGCTCGTTTTGCTCAATAACACCCTGGGCTATCTGAACTGCTGCCCCTGACGGGGCAAGGTCACTGTTCAGCTTGAGTTTGAAGCCATTTTGGCTTGCATTTTCTCTTAATTAGTCCATTGCTTTTCTTTTTTACCCACCACGATCGAACAAACGCCTATAAAGTAATTCAAGCCTCTTCCAAGGCGGCAATCAATGCCTTGAGGGTTCCCATAGGCTCCTCTACGCTCAGAACGCGTTTATCTCCATTATCAAAGGTAATTACCAGATCGCTAAAGGTTTTGTGAATCTCGCGAATCTTGGAAATTACGATATAGCTTTTCCCTAAGTGTTCATCTTTGTATTCAAACACTTTTTTCATGCTTTGCTCCTTGTTTAGCGTTTTAAATTGAAGCTTTGGCTAAAGCCTTCGCCGGGGCGCAGATATTCTACAAAGTCCGGGTCAAATTCGATAAGGCTGTAATCCGGATCGTCGTAGCCGCCGAAGTATTGGTCAAAGAAAAAGCAGCGCTCGCTCGCTTCGGATTTGAGCGCTGCATTTGTAACTATCTTGGCGCTTCCGCTTAAGCGAATATAGCCGGTATGACCTTCTTCGTGGAGCGGAATACATACTTCTACCAGTCTGTTGGCTTGAATCTGTGCCACTTTGGCATCTCCGCTAAAGGTGGCGAAGAAATAGCGATCTGCATGTAAAAATAGCACTACCGGACGCACTCTTGCCTGACGCTTATCGCTGGTGGCAAGATATACATACTGGTTTTGCTTGATCCATGCCAGCATCTCTTGCTGCAGGGCAGATTCATTGACTTTTGCCATGGTTCAAATCCTTATTTTGGAAAGGAAACGTCGGTAATAAATGCCTGATTTCCAATATTGGGGTTGTCGGCGTTATCGCGCGGAAGCATCTCGATGGTATGCACTACGTCCATGCCGCGGGTTACTTTGCCAAATACAGTGTGCTTGCCGTCCAGCCAGGGGGTGCCGCCCTTTTTGGTAACGATAAAGAACTGGCTGCCATTGGTATTGGGACCACTATTTGCCATGGCGATATTGCCATAAAGCACTCTTGCTTTCACTATTTTGCGATACACTCCGCCTTCGTGACCGGCAGCTTTGGCAATCTCTTCCACAGTTTTGCTATAAAGAGGTTCAAAGCCCTGCGCATCCTGGCAGGATTTTACGATGTCGTTTATTACGGGGTCTGGGGTGCGGTGGGTTTGCATATGCGGCACTATCAGCTCTTCCCATACGATCTTGGCAGTAGGGTCGTCTTTGATGGCGCCTTTTATCTCTTCACCATTGGCGTAGGTTTCGTCTTCAAACTTGTAGCCGGGACCGCCCTGTCCGTCGTTGCCGCGGTTATCGTCTTTGGTATTTGGGCAACCGCCTTGGATCATAAAGTCCGGGATTACGCGGTGGAAATAAGTATCCTTGTAAAAGCCATCGCGGGCGAGCTTTACAAAGTTATCCACGGTAATGGGTGCCAATTCTGGCCAAAGCTCCAGTTCAATCTCACCATAAGTGGTAGTGATTACGGTTTTTACTACTTGTTGTTGGGTGGTTTCTTGCACATTTGTCTCCTTCTGGGGTGCTACTTGAGTTTTCAATTGAGAATACAGCAGGGTAAGCCCCAGGATGAGGATTACCGGAATCAGGATCAAGGCGAGATAATTCGCTTTCTTTTTCATGGTTTATTCTCCTTGTTTCTTATAATATTTCAGGTTAATGCCGCCAGCATCTATTTCCAGATAACTGTGATGCGAGATCCAGTCTCCGGAATTGGCGTAAAAGCCGCTATCTATGGGAGTAATGATCGGATTATGGCTATGTCCCATAATCACGTAATCCGCATAGCCGCTTCTGATTATCTTACTGGCATAGTTCAGCAAACCTGCGTTTTTTTTAAGGCGCAGGTGGGCGGGGTCTTTTCTATGCCGGCTGGTGCGGGAAAGGCTGCTGCCCAGCTTTAGCGCCAAATCCGGATGCAATAGCCCAAAGATGCGCTTCATAAAGGGCAGGCGGATAAAGCGGCGGAAAAGCTGGTAGCGAAGGTCGTTTACCGTATGCGTATCGCCGTGACAAAAGAGGATTTTCTTGCCATTTGCTTTCAGATCAAATTGCTCGTCCACCAGCTCGATGCCCAGATATTCTGGCAAAAAATCGCCAAACCAGAAGTCATGATTTCCAGGCAGATATACAATGCGGCAGCCGCTTTCTTTTAGTTCATATAGCTTTACGAGCAAAGGGAAATATTGCTTGATGATGGTATGTTGCCAGTCGTACCAGAGGTCAAAGATGTCTCCGCAAAGTACCATTATCTCGTATTTGCCTTGGGCTTCGGCAAGGAATTGCAGGATGTAGGCGCTGTTTTCCGCATCTTCTGCGCTGGGCTTTAGGTATTTGTAATGCAAGTCCGAAATCACGCAGATGCGCATTTATGCCTTCCGCGTCATGATATAATGCAGGATGTTTAGCCCAAACTTTAGTGCCGTCTCGCGCAATTCCCAGGGGTCGCCATGGGTATCGGCGTCTGCCCAGCCATCGCTGATATTGGTTTCATAAGTATATAGCAGCATCAGGCGCCCGTCATCGTCAAAGATTCCAAAGGCTTGCGGAGGCTTTTCATCGTGCAGGTGAATCTTGGGCAAACCTGCGGAAAAATCGAAGTAGGAAGTAAATAGCGGGTGCCGGCTATCGATTTCTACCAGCTCGCGCTCTGGGAATACCCGCGCTATCTCGCGGCGGAAGCTGGCATCCATGCCATAATCATCATCCGCATAAAGGAAGCCGCCGCGCAGCATCCATTGGCGCAGGCTATTTACCTCGCTATCCGACCAACGGATATTGCCATGACCGGTAAGGTACAGGAAAGGGAAATCAAAGAGTTTGCTTTCGCTGGCGCGCACTACACTTTGGTCTGTGGGTATCTGCGTGCCGAGTATGTTATTCATGTATTTGGCGAGATTTGGCAGCACTTCGGGGTCGTTGTACCAATCCCCGCCGCCGTCGTATTGCAGGCGGGCAAAGCCTACCTTCATAGCGCTATCGCTTGCCAATAGGAATAAGGGGATCAAGAGCAGGTAAAATACCAGACTTAGCTGTTTTATTGTCATGTTAATTGAGGATTTTCAGTTGAATGCAGATCAGGGCATCATCCACCACTGCGTAAAAACAGTTCGAGAAATTATCATAAGCGGAGATGGCACTCAGCTCTTTGGTAAAGGTAATACTGGAAAGGCTTTCGCCGGTGTTGCCATTCATGATGGTAAGCGCTTTGTCCGAGGGGAATACCATGATGGGGCGGTCTAAACGCGGGTCGTCTGCAATGCCAATACGCATGGGAACCAGGTTTTTAGCTGCCTGTGAGGGAACGGGTATCTCGCTTGTCCAGATCTCCAGCCCGTCATCCCGATAGGCAAAGAGCCGATTTGGCGCTACGCTTACCATTAGCTGATTATCCACGTAGTTTACAGAGCTTAGGTCTGTAGTGTAGGACTTCTTCCATTCCAGTTGCTGGCTCTTTTTATTGAAGGCAATCAGCTTGTTTTCGGCAGTAAGGAAGATGGTACCCAGGTTAAATACCGGAGCGGCGGTTACTTCATATTCCAGCGTGGCAGTCCATTCAATCTGCAGCTCGATATCCCGTGCCGGCTGATTTACAATGCGCTCCATATAGCGGATTACATTTTGCGAATCTACCGCCAGGGTATTTGGTATCTGGTCTAACCTCAAGCCTTTCTTGCTTTGCACGCTCAGGCGGGTGCGGTGGAAAAGCTGCTCGATGAATCTATTGCCAAAGATGATATAGATTACGGCGATGAGCGAAATCGCAATCAGGATAAAAGAGCTAATCTGCAAGCTGGAAAGGCGACGTTTACGCGGGGTAATCAGCCGGTCTTCCGCTTCCAAAATAAGCCAGAGAGGGTTTGGCTCGTTATCAAAACTGCGGATGAGGTGCGGCAGACTGGCTACATCTCGCATATCGTCATAAACCGGTGTGCAGAGATTTCCGCTAAGGAGGATAAAACGCTCGCCAGCTTCCAAAAAGATGCGCTGCACCTTTACCTGAATATCCTTATCTTCAAAGCCCAAAAGCCTCATCTTGCTAAGGGTTTGAATCTGGTGATGCCGGTAGTTTGTGCCAATATGCCGTATCTTCTGGCTATCGGTAATGCTGCAAAAGAGCCTGCCAAATTGTACGAAGAGCAATTCATGATCAAAGAGCAAGCCAAAGAAAACAGAAAGACCCTTTTCTTGCAAGCCCGTTTTGCTTACTTGCCCATACATGCGCCAATGCAGGTCTTTGAAAAAGTCTTTCAGCCAGCTTTCGGCTTCGGTGCGGCTGATACTATCCACGGTTGAATTGCGGATTTCAAGGCGGATTTCGGCAACTAATTCCGCCAAAACCGGATTATTCTCTGGGTGCCATATACCCAAAAACCAACCAAAACGCCCGTCTTTGCTTACCTGATACTCCACCAGGGTATTCGGGCTACGGTCTATTTTATATTTCAGGGCTATCATAATCTATTAACTCCACCAGCGGATAAAGCTGCGATAGCTTACTCTAAATAAGGTAGGCAGATGTAATAACATATTTGTATATGCTGCATTTGCCAGGGGACACCAGCACTCTTTGCGGTGAATGCTTTTGCGCTCTTTCTTTGCCTTTTTGCCCCACCAGATTTTGCGGAACTTGTAGGCGTTATCTCGCAGATTGCCCAGCGACTTTGCCTTTACGCAACAGCTCCAGACTTCGCCATCCGGGGATATCTGGCAAGATGCCACCGAGGAATAGCAGGGTATTACCTGCCGTTCATCCCGCATGATCTCCTTTACCAGATTGTAATATTCTATCCTAAACGCCATGGTTATCTTGCTCATGCCGCGGTATTTGCCGTTTTTGATCTTGTGAATCAGGTAATCGATGGCAGATTTGTATGCCACCTTGCCGGGGGTGATATCCAGCCCAATGGTATCCAGCTCCACGCGCTCTTCGGCAATCTCGGTAATGTAGCTATCGGGGTTCAGTCGCATCAGCCCATTGGCAATGGACGAAAAGCTATCTACATTGAAGCGGGAGATTACAGTATGGATACCCACGGAAAGATTTGGGAGCTGTAGCGCTTTCAGTTTGTTAAAGCTATTTACTGCCTTTTTGTAATTACCGGGTACATTGCGTATTTCATCATGTTGGCTTTCGATGCCATCTATGGATACATTGATGATTACCTGCGCTTTGGGGCAAGCCAGGGCAATGGCTTTGCTCTTTTCCACTACGGCATTGGTAAGAATGCCATTGGTGGGGATATTGATGATGGCGGGGCGGGAGATTTTGTAAATGGCGGAAACTACTTCTACCAGGTCGTTTCTCAGGAAGGGTTCGCCTCCGCTAAAGGTAATCCAGTAAGGACTGCGCCCGATAGAGCGGAATATCTTCTTGTATTCATGCAAAGTAAGGTTGTTTGCTTTCTTTTTCCATACCCGGCAGGTGCTGCAACGCGAATTGCAGCTATAAAGCAGGCTCACCGTATAGTTCATGGGCTTCAGCCGGGGAAAGCCCAGGTATTTCATCATCCAGTAGCCAACGATGCGAAAGAGTATAAAGAACATATTCGTTCCGGGTCTAATCCTTTATCTTTTTGGTAGATGTGGCGATTTCCCAAGCAAAGGGATTCTTCTTTTTTACATAGTAATCCCAGGAGCCTAAAAAGCGGCAATACTGCTCCAAAGCTACTACCAATACGAGGCGGCAGGTATCTTGGGGGCGGGAGCATAGCTCTTGCCAGAGGATCTTGAAAAGGGTGTTCTTATCCTGAGAAATCACGCTGTAGTTTTGATATTTCTTTAGCCAGAGATGCCCGTTTTGGATGCGGCGGCGCTGCTTGATAAAGTCTTGCAGGTTTTCCGGACCCTTATTGTGGATAATGGCATCCGGTATATAGCTTAGTTTCAAGCCTTTGGCTCTTACCATGGATTCGATGGAAGCTTCATCCACTGCGGATTCTTTGGGAATGGCGTCCATCACCTTGCGGAAGGCGATCATCTCGCCCAGCTTGGGGGAGATAAGCGCCATACGGTGGTGCAAACGCCAGAGCAATTGCACGGCGTAGGTCATATAGCTGCTGCCACTATTGATGGGCATGGGGCGCCCGCCCGTGGCTCCCATTTTGGGGTCTTCAAAGGCGGAAACCAAAAGCTCGATGGTATCTGCCGCAGGGATTACATCGCCGGAGATTACTACCAGAACGTCTGAACTGGCTGCCGCGATAAAGAGGTTGATGGCGCTGGACTTGCCTTCGCGTTTGGCTTGGGTGATGAGCTTTACCTGGGGATGGCTCAAAGCGTATTCACTTACAATCTCATCCGTGCCGTCTGTGCTGGCGCTGGATACCACGATTACTTCGCGGATCTCTACCTTCTCAAGCCTCTGAGAGCTAAGCGCTTCCAAAAGGTGCCGGATATTGGCTGCTTCATTGTGGGCAAAAACGCCGATACTGCATGTAATAGTCATAAGTATATCTTAGGTGGGCAATTGCCGCCCCGGCATGCTATGCGGAATGCCTTTATTGATGGCATCCAGGATGCCGTTGATGAACTTGCCGGTATGTTCACTGCAAAACTTCTTGGCTATTTCGATGGCTTCGTTGATGATCACCGCTGCCGGAGTATCGGTAAACATCAGTTCATATACCGCCACGATGAGGATGCTCTTATCCAAATGCGCAATGCTTTCGCGAGACCAATGCTGGGTGTTCTTATCGATCTCGGCTTCGATATCCTCGATATTGATGATGGTATTCTTGATGAGTTCATCCGCAAAGGCATATACGGAAGAGCCGCTGCGCACGTTTTCGGCAGAACTAAGCTGCATCAGTATTTCCGGGTATTCATTCAGCATACCATACTCGCGGTAATCTGTCTTTACATCGGCAAAATCCAACGCATAAATGCACTGCACTGCCATCTCCCGCGCTTTACGCCTTTGTCCCATTATCCCATCTCCTTCAGCAGATTGATCATCTCCAAAGCACTGGAAGCGGCGCTAAAGCCTTTATTTCCCGCCTTGGTGCCGGCACGCTCCAAAGCCTGATCTATGCTATCCGTGGTAAGCACGCCAAAGATAACCGGTTTGCCGCTCTTTAAACCCACCTGCGCTACGCCCTTGCTTACCTCTGTCGCCACATATTCAAAGTGGGGAGTACCGCCGCGGATAACCGCACCCAGGCAGATAACGGCGTCTATTTCCGGCTTTTCGGCTGCCTTCTGCGCTGCCAAAGGAATCTCAAAGGCGCCAGGCACCCAGATAACGCTGATATCTTCATCTTTTACTTCGCTGCGAATGAGGCAATCCAGCGCCCCATCCAAAAGCTTGCCGCTGATGCTTTCATTAAAACGGCTTACCACAATGGCTATCCGATAGCCTTTGGAAACCAGATTTCCTTGTATTATGTGCATTTATGGCTCCTTAAAACAGATAATCTTCATTGTGGGTCAAGATATAAGAAGGGGGAAATAGTTCAAGTAAAATCTTAGGCTAAACCCAATCCCAATCCTCAAATAGGGGGTTTATAAGTAGTAAGTTGCCTCTAAACAAAGACTTAAGCTCATCCAGAGTGTGCCCATCCAAAGTGAGATTAGCTTTATTTAAGATCGATGCCGGCAACACTGCGATTTCCGCTTCGTTTAGCTGCGCCTGCGCGGCAAGGTCTTGATAGGTAAGCAGACCTGCCACATTTATGTAAGCGCCAAAGAAGTCGTTGCGGATCGCCTGCACTTCAATCTTTGCTTCCTTCAGCGAGGCATTAAGGTCTGCTGCTATCTTTTGGATCTGCATATTGGCGGCGACCGAGGAGAAAAAGCGGTAGTTCTGCTGCTTCTTTTGCTTTAGTGCCCTTTGCAGCTTCTGGCTATTGGCGCGGTAGTTTTCCCAGCCCAGGCGCAGCATACCGATGCCGTTTTCAAGCTGTGGATAATCCTGATAATATTCATCTTCCGGTATCTCTTCGCCCGCCAGCAGAAAAAACTCGTCTGCCGGATAGATGATATCCGTTTCGTAGCGTTCCCGCACTTCAGAAACTATCTTGAGCAGTTCTCTGGCGCCTTCTTTGTCGAAAGGTTTTAGCGGACTAAGGTACTCGCGGTATTTGGTAAGCCCCACAGGCACGATGCCGATGGACAGGCAGGGGAGATCGTTATGAATTAGCTCCACCAAAGTCTTGCGCAGGTCGTCTTTATCGTTATATCCCGGCACGCTTACGATTTGGATATGATACTCAATGCCGCGTTCCGCCAAACGCAACAGAGTTCTTAATATGTCAAACGGCTCCTGATAGCGCATCAGCTTTTGCCGCATATCCATATCCGTGCTATGCAGCGAGATATAGAGCGGGCTGATATTTTGCTCGTAAATGCGCCGGTAATCCGAATTTGTCAGGTTTGTAAGCGTAATATAATTCCCCAAAAGCAGCGAATAGATATAGTCATCGTCCTTGAGATACAGGCTTTCCCGCATGCCAATGGGCATTTGGTCTATAAAACAAAAGATGCAGTTATTGTGGCATACCCTGGGCGTATAGGGCGCGATATCGATGCCCAAATCCTCTTTGCGCTTGCGTTTGAGGCTGATGCTAAAGGTGCC
>JAQVIX010000109.1 GCA_028695495.1 Candidatus Cloacimonadota bacterium
ATAAGCAAATCATCATAGGAATCGCTATTAAAGTCTGTATCCATCATGAGCTTAATACTATAGTACATATAAAACCCTCCGTGGATTGCATCACATATATTATCAAAGTCTACACCCCCGAAAAAAAGCTTAATCTCCTGATTATCGACTTCTTGGTTGTTGATAGAACTTGCAACAAGATCGCTATATCCATCACCATTGAGATCACCTACTGATATAGCATATCCGAATTGTTCCAGTAGCTCTCCATAGTAAGACCAATCACTTACAGTATCAAAGTCTGGACCTCCATAGAATATATCCACATGTCCATAATGGTTCAAGTTTCCATGCATAGAAGATACCACCAAATCGTTATAACCATCGCCATTAAAATCGCCCGAGATATCGATGTTACATCCGAAACCTAAACCCATTGACTCCAGTCCTGCACTATAATCGAGCCCATCCAATATCAAGTCCGGGGTAGTGTCAAAATCCGGTCCTCCAAAATAAATATAGACTCTGCCCCATTCAACATATGCACCGTAACTTGCGTCAGAAATCACCAAATCGCAATATCCATCACCATTGAGATCACCATTATAGGCTATAGCCGATCCGAAGTAAATGTTGTGACCTGCTAAAATCGGATCTGAGGGATCAAGAATGATGTAGTCCGGCTCGGTGTTGAGTGTGTTTCTCCCTAAATAGATGTGAACCTCTCTGCGCCCATCTTTACTTTCAAGAGGTGTGCCTATCAAGACAATATCATTGTATCCATCGCCATTGATGTCCCCGCCACCTTTAACATTTCCACCCCAGCCATATGTATCATCAAAAGAAGGTTCGATAGTCGTCAACAATTGCATTGCTGTTTGTGAAAACAGTAGCCCTGCAATAGTATAGAAGACTAAGAAAATAACTGTTTTCCGCATATTAAATCTTATGTGTTTCATCTTTCCTCCCTTATATTTAGTAACACAAGGTTACTTTTATAGTTCTGATAATTTTCTCGCCTAACTTCAGCTTGAGCAAATAGACTCCTGAGGCTAGCTTGCGCCCTGCATGATCTCTGCCATCCCAGATTTCATTGTGCTGTCCTATTCCTCGATAGCCACTACTGATATTACTTACCAATTGTCCCTTCACATTATATACAGAAAGCCCGATCATTCCTGATTCCTTGAGGTCGTAAGTTAAGGCTATCTGCTGAGTAAAGGGATTTGGGTAGGCAAAAAGGGTGTGCAAAGGCGGAGCTGCTATCTCATCCGTATTGGAATGCGAGAAATCAATCATAAACGCATACAGCGTGCCATCGCTGATCATAAACAACTGATCATTATGGGAAAAGGTAATAACGGGTAAATAGATATTTGTTGTGGGTGCAGGAAAGGTAAACGTATGTGAGGTAGGAAAATCCAGGGTACACAAGACGCTGATATATATGTAATCTTCATATCTGGCAGATATTGTTACTAATTTATCGTTAATGTTATCTATGTGAGGTTCAATGTGACCGAAACTAACCCTGTGAAATCCTGGATTATTCTCCAAAGGGCTAAAGCTCATGTATAGATTGTAAGCGTTAGGACCATAGTCAAAATATAACCTAAGTATTCTATCCTCGCCAAACCTGACAATTCTGAATAAATGTTCGTCAACCGATACAGGGGTTCCAACAATAAAAACGTGCAGAGAATCAGGGTTGGGGAAATGACACTCTAACAATGCACTATCATAAGCCATACCGTGAGTTTTGATGTAAAACCTGCCGTGAACAAAATCAAAATCCTGCCCGAAGGACCATCCAGTCACACTCACACTAAACCAAAAATCTGTCATTATCTTGGTAAACTGAAGATTTCCCTGAGAGTCAAAAATGAACCAGGTTTCCAAAGTAAAGTTTTCGCATGTATCCTTTATATACATGAAATGACCGGTGGGCATGGCATATACCCTCTTTATCTGCCCTATGATGCAGTGATAGTCTTCCCCATCCAAAAGCGTCTTGCTGGTGTCGCTGGCAAAGTCGTAAAATTCAAGCCTGTCTGCCAAGGCAATTACCAAGTGATTCTCAGATACAATATCGATACGATAACTTGCGGAAAAGCCACCATAGTAATCGTAAAACGGAATAATCCTGTACTCAAATTCATGGGTGTCCAGGCGGATTATTACCAACCCTTGGGGGGAGTATCGCGGGTATTGATATACAGCATAATATTTTCCAAAGCGTTGCGTGCCGAATTCCCTGAAAGCTATTCCCTCAAACCCCGAAATAGTCCCAATTTGCACAAGTTCGGTAAGAGTATTGCTTTGTGTGAGATATTGAAAGCCCGCTATCTGGATATTTCCATCACCCGGAGTCATCTTATAAAACTGCAGGTCGCCACTGGGGAGTTTGATAACATCATCATAGGCGTATGGGATTGGCAGGGAATTTGCCAGACTTACGTCAATATGCGGCTGCACTGCGAATAAAGCTGTTGCAGAAGCCCAAAGGACAACTGCACATACAATGGTCTTCATGGTCTTTGCTTTCATGTAAACCTTCTTTTGGATGGCGTTTTTATTATTTTGGTTATATTGCTTTATTCCTTTAATAGTAATATGATAATCGATACTTATAAAGAAGCAAATACAAAAAACAGAAATGCACGTTTATTATTTTTGGCTTACTCCGCTCTTGTTCCGTCAGGTATTATACTTCATAGACCACCTTACGGGGTAAGATTGGCAGGCATGCAAGCCCATGGTTTAATGGCGCTTAACCGAATCTTACCATACCATCGCATCAAGAAAGCGACATTGACTTCATGTGGCGGAAACCCTAAGGGCAGGCTGCATTTCTGTTGGATTCAAAGTGGCAATTGATGAGAGCAAAGAATCGGATCTGATAGATAGAAATATCATCGAAAGTTCGATTGCAGATCTCGTTAAAGATGTGGAACTTCTAAATAACGATGACCTGGAACAACTACAATCCCGCATACAAAATGTAGATTATTTAAATAGCCTTCGCGATCTATACCACGAGATGCTACCCGACGGCAAAAAGATTAGGGGCATAAACATCATGACTAAAGTAGAAAATGAAACCATTGACCTGCATATTACCAAAACAAAACCAGATTTTAGCATAGACCAAGAGCAGGACAGCGATGATGACCCGGCAAACAAAGCAGAAAAAGGTTCCGAGTTAATTCTTCAAGGATATCTCAAAATGGCAGATAGTCGAAAGAAAAACACTTACGTAAAACTGGTATCCGTTTCTGATAAAGAAAAAGAATACAAGATTCACCTTGATGAAAGCACTTTGGATAATGTAGTAAGCTCATATTGGGATACATTGGTTACCCTCAAAGTTATCAAAAAAGGCAAACATAAGTTTGAATACGTGGATATTCAGGATAAATAATAATCAAAGCTGAAGTACAGCCCCAGATCCAAACTGGGGCTTTTTTCAACTTAATGTGCTTACATGGCTTTCGCTGTAAAACCCCGAAACGAACGCCAGCAACATTTAGCATTCCACCTTTTGTTGCTATTGCAATAGTATCATCTTCCTCATCTTCCGATATTCCCCTGCACTAAAACGGTACAGATATACCCCGCTGGGTAGTGGCAGCTTGCGCGCGTCCTTTCCATCAAAGACAATGCGATAGCGTCCCATAGCCTGCACTTCATTTACCAAGGTGCGCAGCTTTTGCCCTTTCAGGTTATATATTTCCAGGCATACGGGAATTGCATCCTTAATCTCATAATAAATAGTGGTTTCAGGATTGAAGGGATTTGGGTAATTCCCCTTTAGTGCAGTAGCCAATACCGGCGCAATTTCATCTTCATTTGCCAAAGGGGTTAACACAAAGTTTACCGTAACGTTTTGAGATTCCGTTATCATTACCTCATCCACGGTAAGCGGATGGTAGCCATTGGCACTGGCGGTAAGGGAATATTCTCCCACGGGGAGCACCATGCTATAGGCTCCGGCGTTATTGGTAGTAGCGCTGTGCCCATTGGAAGCGGTTATCATGGCAGCGGGGATGCCCTGATTGTTGCTGCGGCGCACATAACCCACCACAATGCCATTATGCTGGGCTTTTACAAGGGCATTGGATATTGCCGCGGCGGAAAGCACATTAGCGCTGTAAACTGCTTTTACTGCCCAATTGTAGCTGCCGTCATTTAAGCTTTGCCAGCCACTATCTACAAAGTTCAAATGCGTTATTGGCTCTTGTGTAAGAGATACCCAGGTGCTTTCGTTGTTTTCCTGTCCCGTGGGTAAACGCCAGATTTTATAGCCCAAAAGCGCTCGATTCAAGCTCTTATCCGGCTGGGCGTTTAGACTCAAAGTGCTTGACTTTACCGCTTTGGGAGCACCGCGGCTTATTTTGCCCCGGCTTAGCTCTGCTTCACTAAAACGTATGCTATAGTTCATATTGCCGATATAGATATTATCGATAAACCAGGGATGCCAAAGCCCGGTTTGGGCTGGTGGATCCAGGGCATGAAAAGCTAAAAGCAGATCATTACCGGCATAATTTGAGAGATCCACAGATACAGGATATTGGTAATGATTTGTCCCTGTAGGCAATACCGAAGCATCCCAGAGGGGAATCCAGCTTGCCCCATTATCCAGTGAAATCTTTAGGTAGTAATGGTCTCCATATTGCGAGCCATAACTTGCATAAGTATCAAATGAAATACGGGCATCGGGCGGACAGACAAAAGAGGGAGTAATAAGCCATTCATCCTGATGAGAGATAGTCCACCAAAGACCGGCTTGCCAGGCGCCCTCGGTGGGAGATGCCGCATCGTTTTCGATATTTACCACGCCAAGCTGGCACCAGGTGGGATATACTCCCAGAGAATTGGCATCGCCGGTATTGGTGATAATCTGGCTCCAAGCCTCTGGCGGGAATACCGTATCCTCAAAGCTTTCGTACAGCTCGAAAGCGTCTGGATCGGGCGCTTCCCAAGATAGTAGCACCCTAAGATCCGCTTCAGAAAGATGTGCACTTACAGAAGTAGGTTTATACGCTATTTCGTTTAGCACTATATCTCCCATTTCAGAAGCTGCCCCCTCCAGATCTACGATTCCTCTTGCCGGTATGTACCCCGCTTTGGATACAAGGTAATCATAAGTTTCAAAGGCAAATACGTCTGGGATGCTAAAGCTGCCATTGGCAAGAGAATAAGTAAAATAGCTGTCGTAGCCGGTTAAGCGGATTTCGGCGCCTTCGATTCCCGCCCCCGTGTCGTTTGCTACTATATTTCCGCTTACACTCACTCGTGGCATTGGCTGCATAAAGATATTTAGCGCCGTATTTTCATCGGAAGCCAAAGTAATTAACTGGCTTTGATCTATATAGGCAAACTTGCTAAAGCTAAGAGAATACTCACCCGGAGAAAGATTGGGAAAGCAAAATTGTCCCTGCACATCTGTTTGCACACTTTGCTCGCGCCCAGCTAATAAGACAGTTACTCCTTCCAGAGGCTCATTATCTTCCCCCAGCACCGTTCCGGTAATATGCCCCACCCGTCCGGGTATCACCAAAAAGGTGGTGCGGGGATATACCCCCGTGGTAGGAGACAGAGGTGGGTTAAAAGCGTTGTAATCCACAAAATCATTGTACAAAATGCGCGCCCGGTTTTGCGCGCCGGTTTGGCATTTGAAATAACTTACATAATCGTTATACATTTGTTCATAAGGACGCTTGAGCATCATTACCAGGTTTTGGCAATCCTGATACATAAAAGGTTCAGTAAAGTTTATCTGGATGGTATTTGCTCCAGCGGGGAAATAGATAAAATCATCATATACCAGGTTCAGCTCAGTGGCTGGTATCCAGTTTGCTGCCAGATTTGTTTGGGTGGTGGTTCCCAACCATATTTGTACCGGCTTTGACAGAGCTGTTGCAAAGCTATTATAAAGCTTTATACCGGTAATCATACCTTCAAAGCCAGAAAGTTCGGCATTAGTAAAAATGGTTTCATACAGCGATGCACCCATATAAAAATTCAGCGGGATATGCTCATCTTGCGTACCCTCGCCTATTGTAATATAGTCAGCGCAATTCCCGCTTAACGCTATGGTGTAGGTATTGCGGCTGTTTTGCTCCCTGCGCCTGATGGCAGAGCTGCTGCTTCGGCCTAAAATATAGCGGGTATTTTGATCATCCGTAAGAGTCACGGTAGCGTTATTTACGCCCAGCGCAGTGGGGGAATAAATCACTTCCAGAGGGAAAGAATGTCCGCTTGCCAGAGTAAGCGGCAAATTGGGCAGATTGCCCAGGCTAAAGGCAGGGTCCCCAGCGATACTTATATTTGTAATATTGAGGCTGCTATTTCCGGTATTGATTACGCTTAAGGTCTTGCTTTGGCTGCTGCCTATATATACATCATTAAAGTGATAATTGGCGGGGTGGATATAGCAATAAGGAGGGCTTTCCAAAGCGGGAGCAAAGATAAAACGGGTTTTGATGCGATTTCCTCTGGTACCGCCGCCGCCAAGCGCTGCAGCATCGTCTGTATTGCCATGTACATACCATACTTTATTGGGCGCCAATGCACTATATGCTCCTACACTCAGATTAGCACCCGGACATATGTAAGAAATATCCAGCAGCAGGTTTCCTGTGCCATCCCACACATAGGGGGTCTCTAAATTGAAATACTGCCAGCCTGAATAGCTAAAAAGATGCGAATTTGCAAAGCAAGTAGTAAAACTCTCCGCATCCCCTTCAAAGCCTGTAAGCACATCGGAATTTGTGTTTTTGAAGCGAATCAAACAGTTGCTCAGATAGCGGTAAGTCTGGCAACTCAAACTAAACGAAAGCTGCTCAATAGCCTGACCGGGTATGGCACCCGCCGCAAGCAATTCCTGGCTGGTATAAAGCACCTGAAAGCGCACTGCCGGCTCGAAAGCGCCAAAATAAGCTGTATCCAGATAGCTGCCATTGCCGATATTCACAATCCCCGAAGCCAAAGCGTATCCCTTCAGCAAGATATCATGATTTTCGCCAGCGTAGGCAATTCTCAAAGAGGCATTTTTATTGCCATCGGAATTTGGGCAAAAGAAGAGCTCTAAGCTTGCCGATTCGCCGGCAGCGAGCGCCAACGGAAAGATGCTGGTATCGGCACTAAATAAACTGGCATCCGTGCCCCAAAAGCTAATATCCGCTTCTGTAAGATGCAAAATGCCCAAGCCCTGATTCATAAGCAAT
This sequence comes from Candidatus Cloacimonadota bacterium, assembly GCA_028695495.1. Classification (GTDB taxonomy): domain Bacteria; phylum Cloacimonadota; class Cloacimonadia; order Cloacimonadales; family Cloacimonadaceae; genus UBA5456. Next base: position 7,209 of record JAQVIX010000109.1, read on the forward strand.
ATACTTTGCGCCGGTGAAGGCACATTTGGAGCACGGATGCCAAAATCCAGCACCAATGGTTGGATGGCGAGTACAGGGGTATTGGGAATATCGCCAAAATATAGCTTTGTATTTGGATAAGCGTTTACCAGCATGCCCGCCGGCGGAGCAGCAGGATCTGGAATTAGACTTGTGCCACGTTTCTGCAAGCTCCTGTTTTCAGTGCAAATAGTGTTATAAAAAGTGCCTCCCTCCTCATTTCCTCCGGGGTTGCTTTCATGAGCGGCAATTATCAGATTATCGGTATTATTATAATGAAAGGGATTTTGCAATACCAGCTCTATCCATCCGGCTTGCCTTAGTAGTTCCGGCTGCCCTACATACACTTGCTGCAGTGCGCTAAAGGGAATCCAATCCGTATTGGAGGCAAATGCGCTTTGGCTGGTATGCCCCATATAAATTGTGAAGCTATTGCTGTTATTTCCCAACCCAAAACCGTTCCAGAAATACGCCAGGCGTTCAAAGATCGGAAGA
>JAQVIX010000110.1 GCA_028695495.1 Candidatus Cloacimonadota bacterium
AACAACACTTGATAAGCTTGGCACCCACATGGGCTGCAATATCTCTAAAACCCCACTATGGTACGGGGGAGCGATCATCCAAACCAATTCTTTCTGATACAGAATCGAGCCATTCTGCATGCTTTTTTGGCATTTCGGGGAGAAGGTTCGTTATGGATAAGAGTGGTAAGCGTAGTAGAACCTTTTCTTTTAGTTTTCAGTTCCCATTCTCCGGAATTTGCGATAGCTAAATTGTTTTCGGGGATATTTAGCAGGTCTTCCAATACATTGCCAGCCGAACCGTCATACCTTTTCGATAGTTTTCAATCCAGCCCATCTCTTTGATTTTCTTGAGCTTTACTATCAATTCATCTTTGGTAAATACTTCAATCATGAGTCCTCCGCTACTTGAGGGGTGGGTGGCTTACAAAAATCCAAGAGGTACTCAAAGGTAGTACCCATTGTAATATAATTACTTGGCCAGCCAAATATCCCAATGTTATTTACGATATTGGTTCTATCCCAAATAATAGTATTTCGCAATTCATACCCAAGCTTCCGCATTTCCTCTATAAGCGCTATGTGCAAGGTAATGCGCTTGTTATCCATCCAAAAATCCGGCACATTTATCACACAATGTGCTTTTGTTTTTAACAAGGGCAGCATCCGTTTAAAAATATCTCCCATTGCGAGTGCCCATTTATCAATAGGATAGGTGCCCAAATCTCTTTCATCTTGTGAGTATTGTTCTACCTTCCCAAATTGTTCATTATGGCGGTCTTTACGGGATTTATTCTTTCTGGCGCGGTTCAAGAGATTGGAATAGGGCGGTGAAGTCCAAATCAAGCTAACAGTATTTGGCTCAATATATTGATCTATATTTCTGGCATCATCCTGAATGGCAATCTGATTGCTCCTGTTGAAAGCAGTTTGTTGACTAAGCCTTTCATTGCACAAATCGATATAATCTTTGTTCAAATCAAACCCCGCGCAGTGTCTATTCAAATCCTGAGCAGCCACCAGCGAGGTTCCACTGCCCACAAAAGGATCAATTACCAATTCCCCCTCATGGGTAAATAGTGAGATAATCTTTTTTGCCAACGAGATAGGGAAGGTGGCAGGGTGTTTATTTTTATCTCTTATGTCTCTTTTTTCATAGATAAATTGCCATACACCTATTTGGGATACCAGCCATTCCTTTGCCGTAAGGCAATTGATATGCGTAGGCGGGCATTGGCATGTTCTTTCATAATTGCTTTTTTTGAGGACATCTAATACATAGTCCTGAGCTGGATTAACCATTTTTATTCCTTTTCATTTTCTTTGTTTTATGTTTTTATTTACAAGTCTTTCTTAGCTCTGTATCTTGATCCATATCAAATACACAGGCTCTCATTTATGTAGCTCTTAGTATAAGCAGATACTACCGATTGCACTGTTTTTTATTTAGCATTTAATGTCAATTCTTTTCATCAAAGATAATATCTTTTATCCCTCCTCCCTGTGCCATAAAATAAGGGGGGGGTATTTATCATATTGCTACATAACGTGATTGCTATCTGAAATATCGAGGCTGTCCCGAAATGCCAAAACCAAGCACGATATCCAACGAAACGAGAATGTAGGGGCTTGAAGGCGCCAAAGCCCGCTTTTAACAAAGCATGCGCGCAGCGCACACCGTAATAAATTGATACTGAGTCCGTAATGATTACCTATTGCGTGTAATTTTCGGCGGGTTCAAGGCATTGAAACCCTACATTTCAGGTGTGGACATTTCTTGATATTGTGTTGTTTGTATATTACTGGACAGCCTTGGAGCTTGGCACACATATCTTGCCGCCATGATTTTTCATATTGACAGATTTATCTTTGCTGAAAACATGCCATTAAGTGTAAAAGATGCGAGGCACAAATGCAAAGAAAGGACTTATTCCAGATGAAAGCCAGTTGTCTTTGGGAGGTATAAAATGGCAGATACTACGATTATCACAAATCAAACTGACTTTTTGGCAACGGTGTTTGAAGACATCCTGCCCGCTAGCGATAAGCTTTATTTTTTGGTAGGCTACTTCTATTTTTCCGGCTTTCAAGAAATCTATAGCCAATTAGCGGATAAAGAGCTCAAAATCCTGGTAGGCATGAATATTGAAAGGGATTTGGCAAATAAAATCCGAGAGTTTTACACCATCGGCGAATCCGAACAATCCCGCCTTAAAATAAAGCAAGACTACTTCAAATCCTTGGTAGAAATCTTTAACAACACAGATTTTTTTGATAATGCACAGCAGATGAGCGCCTTTGAAATCTTTTACCAAAAAATCCAAAACGGCAGCCTGGAAATACGCAAAACGCAATATCCAAACCACGCCAAAATGTATCTTTTCCAGCACTTGCCAGAGCACTCGCAGGGCGGCAGATTACCCGGCACCATGATCACCGGCTCCAGCAATCTCAGCATTTCCGGCCTTAAAAGTCAGCACGAAATAAACGTGGTATTATACGATAAATACAAGGCGGGCAAAGAGATCTTTGATGCGCTTTGGAATGACGCTATCGATATTGTATCGCCAAACAGCCTTAAGGATTTTACCCTGCATTTCATCCAAAAAATCTGGTATGAAAAGCTTTACAGCCCTTATCTGTTTTACATCCGGGTTTTGGATGAATACTTTTCGTATGCCAGCCCGGGCGGCGTGCTATTGCCATCCCGCATCACCCGTGGCAAATACTTCAATCTCCAATACCAAACTGATGCCATCAAAAAATCGCTAAAAATCCTGGAAGAACACGGCGGTGTTTTGATCTCGGATGTAGTCGGCTTGGGTAAAAGCATCATCGCCTCAGCTGTGGCATACAACCTGCGCAAAAAGGTAATCATCATCGCCCCGCCGCATTTGCACGACCAATGGGACGGGGAATACCGCATGAGCTTCGAACTAAATGCAAAAGTCTTTGGCAGCGGCTCCATCCACAAAGCCTTAGAATACAAAAACACTTACTTCCCGGATGAGGAGTTTTTGATCATCGTAGATGAAGCGCACAAATACCGCAATGAATACACGGATGATTACATCCTGCTCCACCGTTTGTGCCAGGGAAACAAGGTGCTGCTGCTTTCAGCCACGCCATTTAATAACCGCCCTCAGGATGTATTTGCCATGATCAAGCTTTTCCAAATCCCCTCAAAATCCACCATCCGCACCGTGGCAAATCTTTCTTACCATTTTGCTATAGCCATTCGGGAATACAAAGCCATTCACAAAAGCCGCCGCAAAAGAGAGATAGACGCCCCCGAGATGCAGCAGCGCGTGAAAGACCTCGCCAGCCAGATTCGCCTGATCCTGGAGCCCGTGGTTATCCGCCGTTCCCGTCTGGACCTGGATAAAATAGAGAGTTATCGTAAAGATTTGGAAAAGCAAAATATCCGCTACGTATTTGCCGAAGCTCCCAAAATATTGGATTACAAGCTGGGAAACCTTGAAAGCCAATACATTAGCACCCTCTTTCAGCTTTCGGATAGCAGCCGCAGCACCGAGCCGGATACCCTGCACCCCGTCCCAGACGCCTGCTTCATCGGCACCCGCTACAAGCCCGTGGATTACATTATAGATTTGGATAAGTTTTTAACCTCAGTAAAAAACGAGCATGCAGACGTGGATAGCATCAAAATAGCCCAAACAAACCTGGCTCAGATCATGCAAAAGCTTTTGGTAGGGCGCTTTGAAAGCTCGTTGTGCGCCTTTCAAAAGACCTTAAAAGCCATGATAATTTCCATGGAAAACATTCGGGATTATTACCAAAAGCTTTCTCGCGTGCCCATCTTCAAAAAAGGCGCGCTGCCCCCTGTAGATCAGCTTTTGGAAGATATTTCGGAGGATACCCTCACCGAAATCGATAGCTACCACTTTGAGGAAGAGCTAAAAAAACAATATGAAAAAGGCTTGGTTTTCATCGAAAAAAGCCAGCTAAAACCCAGCTATATCATTCACCTGCAGCACGATCTCGCCTTACTCAAGCGGATTTACCATAGCTGGTTCAAAGATGGCATTGGCTACGATCCCAAGCTGCAAAACTTCAAAACTGAGATCATGCGCCAATTAGCAGATGATCCTACTCGCAAAATCATTGTATTTAGCGAATATGCAGATACGGCGCACTATATCTACGAAAATATTTGCCATACTACAAATCTCAAAGCCATCTATTATTCCAGCCAGGAAGTCACTTCTTTGCGCCGCAAAATTAAAGAAAACTTCGATGCTTCGCTACCCAAAGACACGCAAAAAAACGATTACGACCTACTCATCTGCACCGATGCCTTATCCGAAGGCGTAAACCTAAATCGTGCCGGCACCGTATTCAATTACGATATTCCATACAACCCCACCCGCGTAATCCAAAGAGTAGGCAGAATCAATCGCATTGGCACCATGATCTTTGATAAACTCTATATCTATAATTACTTCCCCAGCGAGATCGGCGAAGGGCACGTGCGCATCAAAGAAATCTCCACCCTCAAAAAAGCCATGATCGACGTGCTTTTGGGCGAAGATACCCGCGTGCTTACCAGCAATGAAGAGCTCATCTCCTACTTCCACGAGCAATACAATCAAGCTCTACTCACCCAAGAAGCGGAATCCTGGGACGCCAAATACATCAATGAATATGAGATTTTGCGCAGTCATGCCTCTGCTTTGCTTTCCCAAGCCCGCCAGATCGAGCCTCGTAGCCGCCTGCGCCGCAGCGAAGCCAAAGACCTATCCGGCGTATTGGTCTTTGGCAAAAAAGGTAAAGATTACACTTTCCGCCTGGCAGATTCGCCGGATAGCTCCCGCACCTTAAGCACCCCGGAAGCTTTGGCGCTCTTTGCCGCCACGAAAAGCGAAAAACCCCAGGCAGTATCCCAAAGCTTTGATGCGCTGTATCAACACGCCAAAAACAATCTTTATCTTTCCAATGCGCCAGATATGCCTACCCCCCGCCGCGCTGAATCCCTGAACAAAATCAAAGCTATGCAAAAAGAGTGTCCTTCTTTTAGGGATTACCTAAACGACCTATATTTCGTAGGCAAAGAGCTTAATTCCTTGCCAGAGCGGGTTTATTACCACATAGATAATAAGATCGACCAAAAAAGCTTAAACGAAGACATTAAAACCCTGATGGATTTGGTGCCACATAGCTACTTAAATACCATCATCCAAAGTGCGCGCAGGATAGAAGATAGCCCCGAAAGCCTGATTTTATCTGAAGAGCTTATCTAAAGGAGACATTCATGCAAAATCTATTAAACTCTGCCTACTCTCGCGAAAGCTGGATCAGCTTTTTGCAAAACCGTTTTTTGCCGGATGATTTTCAGCTTCGCAAAGAGGTGATTGCTATCAATTTCAAATCAAATTATATCCAGCCCACCGCGTTTTGGATAGGGGATTGCGCCTCTTTGGGAGACCTCGCCATTATCGAAATCTCCCACAATTCGGTAAAAGACCCCCGCATTGGTGTTTCCCGCGATGCCTTTCGCCTGATGGCGCTGCACAATCTGGATAAAGCCCTCTTTTTCTTTGTATCCGATAATTCCAAAAACTTCCGCTTTTCGCTCATCACCCTGGATTTGCAATTGAAAGACAAAAGGGTGGAATACCAATTTTCAAACCCCAAACGCTTTTCATTTTTCTTGGGCGAAGGCGCCAAAACCAAGACCCCGCAAAACTTTTTGATCGCCAAAAACCGCGTGCGCAGCTTTGCCGACCTGCAAGAGAGATTCTCTGTAGAGGTAGTAAACAAAGAGTTTTATCAGGAAATCCAAAGCCTCTTTTATCGCCTTGTGGGGGGTAAGATCAAGCTTGCCGGCAGATTGCAGGATTTCCCTGCCCGGCTGTGCCTGCCAGGCACAAAAGACCGCCAGCAAATGCAGGAATTTGGCGTGCGCCTTATCGGGCGCCTGGTATTCTGCTGGTTTCTCAAGAAAAAGCTCTCGGATGCCGGCTTGCCCCTCATCCCCGAAGCGGTGCTTTCCAGTATGGCAGTAATGGATTCCTATTACCATAAAGTATTGGAACCCCTCTTTTTTGAGATACTAAATACACCCTTAGGAAAACGAAGCTCAGAGTTTCGCAGCCCGCTTTACGACAAAATCCCCTTCCTCAATGGTGGGCTCTTTGACCCCTCGCTGCATCAGGACTTTTATTACCACCCCACCAGCGCCCAAAAGCACCAGCCTTGCTACACCCTCAAGGTGCCAGACGACTGGCTGCGGGACTTCTTTTCCACCCTGGAAACCTATAACTTTACCATCGATGAAAATATCCCCATCGATATCGACCTCTCGGTGGACCCCGAAATGCTCGGGCGCATCTTTGAAAATCTTTTGGCAGAAATAAATCCCGAAACCGGCAAAAACGCCCAAAACGCCACGGGCAGCTTTTATACCCCCCGCCCCATTGTGGAATATATGGTAAATGAAAGCCTTGTCCAATATCTATTGCACAAAAGCAGCGTATCCGAAGCAGTTTTACGCGCGCTTTTGGATTATAATATTGAAGAAGTAGAGCTATCCAAAGCGCAATGTGGTGAAATCCTGAAAGCACTGGATACTATCAAAGTATTGGACCCCGCCTGCGGCTCCGGCGCTTTTCCCATCGGCATCTTGCAAAAGATGCTCTTGATCCTGCAAAAGGTTGACCCCGAATCCGTGGATTGGCTAATCCTGCAATTGGACAAAGTGCCCGTTAGTATCCGCAAAAGCGTGGAAGACAAAATGATGAACGAAAACTGGAATTACCAACACAAAATGGGCATCATCCAAAATGCTATCTACGGCGTGGATCTCCAGCCCGTTGCTACGGAAATCTCCAAATTGCGCCTCTTTCTTACCCTCATCGTGGATGAAAAGATTATCGATAACCAGCCCAACCGCAATATCAACCCCCTGCCAAATCTCTCATTCAAGTTCGTATCTGCCAATACCCTGCTGCCTTTGCCAGACCCTCAGCAGGAAGCGCAAATGGAAGCTCTGGATTTTGATAGCGTTTTTGAACCCAAGATAAAAGCCATGCAAAGAGCACGCGAAGACTATTTCTTTGCCTTTGGCGAGGCTAAAGAAAAGCTGATCCAAAAGTTCAAAGATATTCAAAGCGAACTAAGCAAAGAGTTTTACGCCACCGGCTCCGTAAATAAAAGAGCGCTTGCCTTGGCTAAATGGGAACCTTTTTCGGATGAACCCAACGAATGGTTCGATTCCGCCTGGATTTTTGGTATCTCCCAAGGCTTTGATATCGTAATCGGAAATCCGCCTTATATCCAGCTTCAAAAGGATTTGAATGGTAAAAAGAAATACGCCGATCTCTATAAAGACCTTGGCTATCAAAGCTTTGAACGCACCGGAGATATCTATTGCCTCTTTTACGAAAAAGGCTATGAATTGCTAAAAACCGGTGGACACCTCACTTTTATCACCTCAAACAAATGGATGCGCGCCGGATATGGAAAGTCTCTGCGCCACTTTTTATCCGCAAACACACGACCCCAAATCCTGCTGGACCTCGCTGCCCTCAAAGTATTTGATAACGCCACCGTGGATCCCAACATCCTGATCTTCCAAAAAACAGAGCCCCGGCCTGGTTCCGGCTTTG
>JAQVIX010000111.1 GCA_028695495.1 Candidatus Cloacimonadota bacterium
GTCCATAAATGCTCGGATATTAGCTCCTCATCAAGGTTTTCCAATAGTTCCGGTTTCCGGGCAATCTCGCACAAAGCCTCCACTATTTCCAGCCTGCCTCCGTAATTGAAGGCGATATTTGCCACCATGCCGCTATTGCCTTTAGTGAGTTCGGCAATTCCATGGATTTCCGCCAAATAATCTGGATCCAATCTCGTGGCAGATCCCACTATTTTTACTAAAATATTCTTTTCGTTTAGCTCCGGTATTTCCTTGAGCAAGCGCTCTTTAAGCAGTTTCAAGAGACCCTCTATTTCATCTGGGGGGCGGTTCCAATTCTCGGTAGAAAAAGCGTAAAAGGTAATATATTTTAGCTCCAGTTCTACGCCCAGCTCCACCACCTGCCTTAGTGCCTTGGCACCTTCGTTATGCCCAAAAAGGCGGGGACGCTTACGCGCCTTTGCCCAGCGTCCATTGCCATCCATAATGATGCCAATATGCTGGGGCAGCCTGCTTTTATCCAAGAGCGGCAGCAAGTCCTGATAGTTATTTTTCTTTGCCATTTAGCCTCGACAAAGCCATCATTTTCAGCCAAGCATAGATGAATGAATCGATATCGCCATCCATTACCTTATCTACCTGACCATATTCATGATTTGTGCGGTGGTCTTTCACCATCTGATAAGGCTGGAATACATAAGAGCGAATCTGATTTCCCCAGCCGATCTCGGTTTTGCTGCTTTCGGTATTTTTCTTTTCTTGTTCGCGCTGCTCTTCATAATATTGATACAAGCGGCTTTTGAGGATCGCCATCGCTTTTTCGCGGTTTTGAATCTGCGAGCGCTCATTTTGACAGCTTACTACTATGTTCGTAGGCAAGTGGGTAATGCGTACCGCAGAATCCGTGGTATTTACATGTTGCCCGCCTGCCCCGCTGGCGCGATAGGTATCTATTTTGAGGTCTTTGGGGTCTATTTCCACCTCGATATCGTCGTCAAACTCCGGATATACAAATACCGAAGCAAAAGAGGTTTGCCGCTTGCCTTGCGCATTAAAGGGGCTGATGCGCACCAGGCGGTGAATACCGATTTCGCTTTTTAACATACCGTAAGCATAGCTGCCGCCAATCTCGATGGTAGCGCTTTTGATACCCGCTTCTTCACCAGGCAAGCTATCTATTATGTTGAAAGAATACTTATTGTCTTCTGCCCAACGCATATACATCCTTAGCAGCATCTGCGCCCAATCCTGCGCCTCGGTTCCGCCAGCGCCGGCATGGATGGTAAAAAGCGCATCGTTCAGATCGTATTTATCATTCAGCAAACAGGATATTTCCGTCTTTTCGGCAAATGCTTTGATCTCTGGCAAGGCAGCTAACGCATCTTGATACAAGGCTTCGGAAAAGTCCTCATCCAAAAACTCAAGATAGGTTTGTAGCTCTTCCAGAGAGCTTTCCAGCTTTTGGATATGCGCCAGCTCGTCTCGCAAGAACGCACTGCGTTTGCCGATCTTTTTGGCGTGATTTTGGTCATTCCAAAAATCCGGCATATTCATCTGCGCTTCCAATTCCGCCAATTCCTGGCTTTTGCTTTCATAGTCCAGTAGTGCCCGCACTTCTTTGAGCAATTCTATCTGTTCCAAAGCATCTTTTTTAAAATCAATATATTCCATTTAAGTTCCTAATCAATTAGCTTAGAAAAACAAACTCAGGGAAAGGCAAAAAAAGTCAAGGTTTTCTTGCGCTTAAGAGATTTTTAGCTCTAATACGGTTTTTATTAGTGATATTCTGAACATTTTGGGGCACCATCCCGGCGCCGGCAGGCAGGTGCAAATATGGCGGATTTTTGGGCATATTGATATCATCCGTTATGCGTGTGTTTTGACGGCAAGGCATAAGTCACAATCGGTAAAATGAATGCTTCATGTGATTTTCAAACAACAAGCCTTGAAATCAATAATTACAAATTTATCAATATCTTGAACGCGGCATTCCGAATAGAGAGGCTGTCTTGAAGTGCAAATACATGCCTGCCGAAAGGAGAGGCTGCCCGAAATGCTAAAACCAAGCACGATATCAAGCAAAACGAGAATGTAGGGGCGCAATGCTTTGCGACCGCTTTTAACAAAGCGTGCGCGCAGCGCACACCATAATAAATTGATACCGAGTTCGTAATGATTAGCTGTTGGGTATAAATTTCGGCGGGTTCAAGGCATTGAACCCCTACATTTCAGGTGTGGACATTTCTTGTTGTTGTTTTGTTTGTGTATTACTGGACAGCCTCTGGATTATATTTAATTTGTTGTCATATAACGCGTATGCTATCTAAAATGCCACCCCTAACGGGGTTCTACTCGGCAGGCATGTTGCAAGCATTTCTGGACAACCTAATATATACTACCCTTACTTACTCATCTATATTGAGTTTGCGCCCCTTCTTTGCCCCTTTCCAGCGTTTATGCACCCAAAACCACTGTTCCGGGTGCTGATGAATCAATTCCTCGGTGCGCGCATTTATATCTCCGATCACTTTGGGATAATTCTCTTCTTTATCTGCCAAATCCGGATACTGCAATATTGGGAAGAATCTAAAGATAAGGCTGTCATCCGGCTGCCGCACCACAAAGCCGGGCACGATAGGGATTTTGTAGCGCAAAGAGAGCTTTGCCACGCCTTTCCAGTGCGAAGCCGGAAAGCCCAGAAAATCGTGAATCAGCCCGCGCGAACCAGCATTTTGGTCTGCCAATATCGCCAGCATGCGGTTTTCACCCAAATCCCGCATAATATCCTTCAGCCCCCGCCGCATATCGATTGTGCGCACCGTATTGCGCTCGCGTATCATATTTGTATAATCATCAAAGAGGATGTTTCTCTGCCGTTTGGTAATTACGCTTACAGCTATCCCTTTTAAGGGCAAGATGCGGGCTGCTTCCCAATTACCATAATGCGCCGTTGCCAATATGATTCCCTTACCCATAGCAAACGCGGCATCCACATATTCTTGACCTTCCAATCTGGAGCTTTCGTTTAAGGTTTTATCATCCATAAGATAAACTTCGCAGATATTCAGCGCCATTTGCCGGTACAGCTCGCGCAAAATGCGCTCTATTTCTTTCTTGCTTTTTGTGGGATAAACCTTCTCAAGCTGCGCTTTAGCCACCTTTTTGCGCACTCCAATGCGGTAGCCAATAAGGTAAAATAAAAAGCTTACGTATGCTACAGCCACTTTGTAGGGAATTGCCCTTAGCAGCCCGATGAGCGCCCTAAAACTATAGTATTCAATATAGTTCTGAAGCTTCTTGGATTTCACTTATTTATAAGCCGGAGATTTTGTTTTGAATGATGTTTTTGGGAATCAAGCCGATGGAAGTATCCTTCACTTCGCCATCTTTTACAAATAGTAGGGTGGGTATGCTCATTATTCCATGCTGGGCAGCGATATCAGGATAATCATCCACATTTACTTTGGCAAAAACCACATCCGTAGTTTCGGCGGCAAGCTCTTCCAATATGGGGCTTATCATGCGGCAAGGACCGCACCAGGGCGCCCAAAAGTCGATTACCACTTTTCCTTTGGATATGCTTTCTTTGTAGTTCTGATCTGTAAGTATAAGCATTCTGTTATACTCCTTGCTTTCTTTATCAGATAAAATAAAGCCAATTTGTCTTTTTGCAAATATGCAGAATAATAAGGGCTTGGCTCGTGACTGGGATTATTTTTGGATATGATGCGTAACTTACAATAATATAAGGGCTTACGCTGGGCATTCAGAGCTTCCCCGTCCCTTCCCCGTCCATTGTCCGTGTAAGCAACGGGAAATCAACGGGTTAGGAAGGAGTTACGAATCGGGTATTTGTCCCGTACTGAAGAGGCTGCCCGAAATGCTAAAACCAAGCACGATATCAAGCAAAACGAGAATGTAGGGGCGCAATGCTTTGCGACCGCTTTTAACAAAGCGTGCGCGCAGCGCACACCATAATAAATTGATACCGAGTCCGTAATGATTAGCTGTTGGGTATAAATTTCGGCGGGTTCAAGGCATTGAACCCCTACATTTCAGGTGTGGACATTTCTTGATGTGGTGTTGTTTGCGTATTTCTGGACAGCCTCGATATTTCAGATAGAAATCGCGTTATGTAGCAATATGATAAATAAAGCCCCAGCCCCTTCGGCGCCCAAAATCCCTGGGGATTTTGAGCGCCGAAGGGGCTGGGGGATGGAGGATAAAAGATATAATATAAAAACGCACACATTACCCAGGGTTTATCTTGCCAAATATTCGCAAGCTCATATTTAGCTGCGAACACCCTGGGCTACCTAAACTTTCGTCCCGCTGGGACTCATTTGGATCTGTATGCTTGAAATGATTCGGAGATTGCCTTTAGTTATTATGTTTCCTGCAAAAAAGCAGAACCGATTGTGAAATCATTAGCACTTGCATTGCTCAAACAAATAACGCTCATCGTAATCAATCTTATGTTTGGTTAAGAGTCCTTTATATTCATCAATAAAAGAATATCTTTGATGATGTTCAACTTGGTTTCTGATATATTCTCTTACCTGGTTCCTCTTGCTTTTTGAAACTGAAAATGCACCATAGCCTTCTTGCCATTCAAATTTGCGGGTCACCCAAGCCCTATTATTCATAAATCGCGAGCTATTTGTCTTCACTTTTTGGACGAATGTAGAAATGGCGATTGTGGGATTTAATCCGATTAAAAGATGAATGTGGTCATCCATTCCGCGTGAAAGAATATTTGAGTAATAACCTGACAACAGGCGTGATAGGGTAATATTAAAACGTGTTAGGGGCTGTCCCGAAATACGAAATGAACAACACAGCAAGAAATGTCCATCCCTGAAATGTAGGGGTTCAATGCCTTGAACCCGCCGAAATTTACACGCAACAAGTAATCATTACGGATTGAGTATCAATTTAATACGGTGTGTGCTTTTCACCCCTGCCCAGCCAAAGGGCAGACACATTGGTCTGCCCCTACAATTCCATTTCGTTAGATATCATACATGGTTTTGGCATTTTTTGGACAGCCTTTCTATATGGTATTGCGCGCATGCTCGCAATGTTTGATTAGAAACTGGCGCATGGTGTATGGAATCAAGCCCTTTGAACTCCTGCGCGCTTGTATAGGGCGTTGGTAGCGATTGAAGGCGTTTAAGCGGCAGAAGTCCAAAAGGCTGGTCGCTTCGCTTCACTGCTTGTGCCAAATCGGTTTTGGCACCCCAGGGAGGCACCCCACAGGCTCAAGGAGCAACCCTTACTATGCGAAAACCGCTACCGATGTCGCTACAAATCGCGTGGGTGTGGCCCCGTTTAGCAATGGTGCAGTTAATTGCCGCGTAGTGCCAGCATCCACCGTGTACTATACGTTCGATAAAGTCCTCTGCATCAGGCTTTTTATAATAAATATGTACATCATAAATCGGTTCGCCTTTGGGGTATATATCCCAGCACCATTCCAACACGTTGCCGCTCATATCATAAATACCAAGTTCGTTTGGTAGCTTAGAGCCTACGGGCTTGGCACCGTAAGGTGAATTGTTTTTATTATACCACGCCACAGCTTTGATATCATTACTGCCAGAGTAGATGTAGCCCTCAGATTGTTTCCCGCCCTTGGCGGCATATATCCATTCCGCTTCTGTGGGCAGCCGGTAGCCATTCGCTGTCCAATCGCAGCTTACATTGCTTTGGTTTCTATTAATAGTATCCCAGCCACTTGGCCAGTTTGCGGAATCGCTACCGCAATTGTCATAGCTGTAGCAGGGTGTAAGCCCTTCCTTTATGCTGCGTCGGTTGCAATATTCGATGGCATTGAACCAGGAAACATAGTAAACGGGATAGTTATCGCCAATTCCGTATGTTTTACTGTGATTTTTGGGATCACTATCCCAGGCTCCCATCACGGCTTGGTATTCAGCCTGAGTAAGCTCATATTTATCCATATAAAAGCTGTTTAGACTTAGATCCGAAGTGCTATCAGTAGGGCTTTCAGCTTCTACTAATACGAAGTTTTCTGGTATCCGAGGATTTGACTTTGCATCGGTAAACACAGGCGGGATGCTGCCTAAGCCGCTAAGTGCACACATTGCATAAATCATCATCAGCATAATGCAGGAAAGCATTTTTGTTTTCATTGTTTCCACCCGTTTTAGGTTTTTGTAAAGGGTATTTATGTAGGGTTTTTTGTCAATAGCTTTTTTGTGCAGGCATTCCAAGATTTTTTTCAGAGCCTAATTTTCATTTGGTGCCTGTCGATGCGCTCTGCTTTTGTAGGCGGTTTTCGATAGTAGGTTGTTATGTATAAAGCAAGGGATAACACTTCTGTAATTCTATAATACACGAAATCTTTCTTCTTGTTGCGTTCTTTCTTGGTGTATGTCAGGATCTTAGAATAATTTGTGCATAGAATATCCATGTCCTTCTTTGAGGAATATATAAAAAAGAGCACTAAAGCCATAAGGGCATTCAGGTTTTTTAGACCTTGATAGCTTCCCAGTTTCATGCTTTCCCAATCCATGCATTGCTTCATTTGGCGATGCACTTCTTCTATCGACCAACGCTTTCTGTATATATTCATGGCAGAAGTAATTGTCTCTAAATCTGACAGTTTCCCTTCTGATAAGTTGCACAGTAGATAAAAATCAGAACCACATTTTGTGTTGTTTCTGACTGGATGAGAAACTACCAGGCTTATTTCTACTGAACTGGCATGTTTACTGGGGTGATCTTCGGTTCGTACTCTGATTCTTCCGGTAGCGCAGCGGAATGTCGTGTTTTTCCAAGTACTGGGTACTTCATATTTGAAGTTCATTTTATTTACAAAATCTTTGAAATTGACCTCCTTAAAGCCTTCTTTGATAGCACGTTTGCCAACGCCGCGAATAACAAAATCAATTTTTCGTGACACCAAATCACCAATGATGTTCCGGTCATCAAAACCCCTGTCAAAAACAAAGACACCTTTGCCATTATTGGTCTCTGATATTTTTTCAACAGCTTCCATCATGTATTGTTTGGCTGTCCTTTCATTCTCCATCGTGGATGCGATAATCCGGCTGTACACCGGAAGCATAAGATTTATGCCATTATGCTTCGTAAACGCCACAATATTCAGCACTATATAGCCGTTAGTCTGTTCTCCTTTGCTGCCATTATGAACCCTTTGCAAACCTTCCATCTTTTTGGCATAAGGCTTTTCAATATCGGTTTCATCTACGATAAAGATGGTTTGTTCATTGATATATGGCTTGCTGAAATCAAGCATCTTTTCTTCTATAAGTTCAACAAAATCGTTTTCTTTTAGATTGCGATATAAGCGCTCGCTGGTAGTCTTTGTGTCCACTTTGTCCGGAACATATTTAGAGATATTGTGTATTGAAGGTGAGCCTGTTAGGCATAATCCGAAGGTCATATCTTTAATGAACTTTTGTTTGGGCTTAGATAAGCCTTCGCCTACCTTTTGGCAAAACTTGTGTAATTTCCCTTGCACGAATTCGCTACTTTGATAATCTGTCTTTGTCATTTTGGCGGTCTCCTTATTCATTGATTTCTAAGACCCATT
>JAQVIX010000023.1 GCA_028695495.1 Candidatus Cloacimonadota bacterium
AGCCTCTAATTAGCCCAGATGACTGTCGTCGTCCTACACTTCCAATGAAAGGGCGGGAACGGAGTATGCACTCCGGATATACCAACTGGATTCATCTCTGAGTCGTATTCGATCTGATCGTCTTTGATCCAGGGTGCCAAGTAGCTGGTCGCAGATTGCAGGGTAGGTGTTAGTTGATAGATGTTAGGAAGTGGCAGACGCTACGCTTGATTCACGTAAATTAACGTTATAGTATGCGTTCATTCGCGGTAGGTTCTTGGTGGTAAAAAAAACTACGTATTACATGGAAAAAGCATCGTGAAGTCCATAAATATCGAAAACGTTGAAACATCGTGCCGCCATGGACTTCACGAACTGATTTCATGATGCTCTAACCTAAACCAATATAGCACACAAAAATAGAAATGATATGGATATCAAGCACAAAATGCTGAAAGTGAAAGGTTTAATACACAGGATTTATAACAAGAGGTACCTCTCATTTATTTAGGCTCTGGAACTATCAGATAGCAATTCATTTACAACCCCTTGGCAAAAATAAATTCGGATTTGTCCACACCGTGTCCACTATAATGAAAATGGTTGGAAGGCAAAGCGCAGATTTATATTCTGCGTAAGCTTTTTCTTACGAATATACCAGCCGCTGTGCCTAAGTCACAAGGCGAAGCTGTATCCTGCCTTTTCCTTTGCTACCTGCGTCAGCTACAATCACCCTGCGCTTGCGCAGCCGCCATTATTCATTATTCATTCGCGAGCTTGTACGGCTATTTGAAGTCTATGACGGCTGATAGACACTCTAAACTTTATACTTATCTTGCCGCCATAAACTCCAAAAGCCTCATTAGCTTCTAATGCGCTTCGTACCACGAGCTTCCATAACCAATATCCACGCCTAATTGGATTTGGGTTTGGAACTTCTCGGGCAGGGCGTTTTCCATCTCGTAGCGGATTAGTTCGCTGGCTTCCTCCAGCGCAGCTTTCTTTACTTCAAATACCAATTCGTCATGCACTTGCAGGATCAAAAGGATGTCGCTGCGGTCTTTGATACGCTCGTGGATGCGGTTCATGGCAATCTTGATGAGGTCGGCAGCGGTGCCCTGGATAGGCATATTGATGGCTACGCGCTCAGCTTCGCTGGAGATGCCTTTATTTTTGCTATGGATGCCGGGGAGCGCCAAAAAGCGTCCAAAGAGGGTGCTGGCTTGTTCACTTTGCCGCGCTTTGTAGATGCATTCCTCGGTAAAGCGTTTGATGCTGGGAAAGCGTTCAAAGTAGTTTTGCATCAGCTCCTTAGCTTGCGCCATGGGGAGTTCCAGATCACGGGCGAGTTTGCGCGCACCCATGCCATAGAGCAAGCCGAAGTTTACCGCTTTGGCAGCGCGGCGCATATCGGGCGAAACCTTCTCCAGGGGGATTTGCTGGATGATGGCGGCGGTTTGGCGGTGGATATCCAGCCCTTCGGCAAAGGCTTTTTGCAAGATGGTGTCTCCGCTAAAAAGCGCCAAAATGCGCAGCTCGATTTGGGAGTAATCCGCTGCCAGGATGAGGCTATCGGCATCGCGGGCGATGAAGGCTTTACGTATTTCACGTCCGATGGGGGTGCGGATGGGGATATTTTGCAGATTAGGATTTGTGGAAGAGAGCCTGCCGGTGGAGGTAACAGCTTGGTTAAACGAAGAATGAATGCGCTGGGTGGCGGGATTTACCAGCCGCGGCAAGGCGCTTACATAGGTGCCTTCCAGCTTCATCAGGCTGCGGTAGGAGATGAGTTTATCCGCTATGGGATAGCTCTCGGCAAGCTCTTCCAAAACGCTGTTATCCGTAGAATAACCGGTTTTGGTTTTGCGTTTGGCGGGGAGCTTCAGCTCGTTAAAGAGCAGATTTGCCAGCTGCTGCGTGCTATTGATATTAAATTCATATCCGGCAGCGGCGTAGATATCCTCACTTAGCTGTTTTAGCTCTTTATTTAGCTCTTGCGAGATGCCGGCAAGGATTTTGGTATCGATACTTACGCCGTTTTCTTCCATGCGTTTCAGCACCCTTAAGAGTGGCAATTCGATATCGTAATACACCGCTGCGGCGCTACTATTGGCAAGAATCTTGTGATATAGCTGGTAAAGGCGGTATGTCATCCAGGCGTCTTCTGCGGCGTAAAAGGTGGCGTCTTCCACACTTACGAGGTCGAAAGTAATCTGCTTTTGCCCTTTGCCGATAAGCTCGGTAATTTCCTGCATCCTGTAATTGTATTCCTTTAGTGCGCAATTGCTGAGGGAATGAGCGTGACCGCCGGCATCCAGGATATACGCTGCTAACATGGTATCAAAGAGGGGATTATCCAGCTTTAGCTTGTGGCGCTCCAAAAGCATGAGGTCGTATTTGAGGTTATGCCCCAGGATGGTTTTGCCTTGTAGTGCGTCCTTTAAGGCGGAGATGGTGGAATCCCAGGGCAGGTTATCCGCCATTTGGTGCCCCAAGGGCAGGTAGTAAGCAGTAGAGGGTTCAAAGCAGAGCGAGATACCTACCAATGCGGCAGAGAGGGGATCAAGGGAATCGCTTTCGCAATCCAGCGAAACAAGGCTTTGGCTCTTTAGCTGTTTCCAAAAGGCGGGCAAGCTGGCGCTATCCAGAGTAATGGCGGTAAATTCTGCCTTGCGTTCTGGAGCGGGGGGCTTAGGAGCTTCCAAAGCAGGGCTATCTGCAAAGATATCATCCTGAATAAAATCCGCTTCTGCGGGGGCGGCGCTCTGTTTCAAAGCGGGATATTTAGCTTCGATGCGGCGGACTAAACTCATGATTTCATAGTGCTTTAGTAGCGGTAGCCCCTTTACCAAACGCTGGGGGGAAAATTGTAATTCGTTTACTGAAGGCAGCGGGATATCGAGGTCTTTTACAATGGTAGCAAGCTCTTTGGAGATAAAGGCGTTATCGCGGTTTTCACGCAGTTTGCCTTGATATTTAGGCTCCACTTCATCCAAACGTTCATATATCTCTTCAATGCCGGAATAGTCTCTTAAAAGGGCTACTGCCGCTTTGGGACCAATGCCCTTTACGCCGGGGATGTTATCCGAACTATCGCCCACCAGGGCAAGGTAATCGATGAACTGGCTGGCTTTTACCTGGTATTTTTCATACACTCCGCTTTCGTTTAGACTACTATCCTTCATGGGGTCATACAGCGAGCTGCCGGGCTCTAAAAGCTGGCAATAGTCTTTATCGCTGGTTACATACACGATCTCAAAGTCTTGCTTGAAGCGCGCGCCCATGGTGCCCAGTGCGTCATCTGCCTCATAGCCTTCTTGCCCGATATTGGGCATTCCAATGGCTGCAAAGAAGTCCCAGATCGGCTGAATCTGGCTTTGCATATCTTCGGGCATGGGCGGGCGGTTTGCCTTGTATGCTTCATATTGGATGTGCCGGAAGGTGGGGGCTTTGCGATCGAAAGAGATGGCAATATATTCCGCCTGCATCTTGTCTATCAGGGTAAGGAAGGAATTTACCACGCCAAAGATGGCGGAGGTATTTTCCCGGCGGCTATTGATAAGGGGGTTTTTGATAAAGGCGTAGTAAGCACGATAGATGAGGGCGGTGCCATCGATGAGGTAAAGGCGGGGTTTCATAAGCTTTTCCTTTGGGTTTTAAGATAGCCCCGCGCGGGCAGGCTGCGGGGCTTTGCAGATAAGGTATTGGGGTCTATTCTCTTACGTTTCAAGTGATTCATATACCACGCGGCGCACGGCATCTACCATCTCATCTGGCAAAATGGGTTTATTCAGGATTTGGGTGATGCCAATGGCTTCGGCACGCTCTTGCAGCTGTTTATCCAAAAAGCCGCTATAGAGCACGGCGGGAATCTTTCTTTGCTGCATAATCTCGGATGCCAGATTGATGCCATCCATTTTGGGCATATTGATATCAGCTATCAAGAGATCGTATTGGCAGGGCATGGCGCTAAAGGCTTCCAGTGCAGCGGGGGATTCGGTAAAGGATTCCACCTCGTAGCCGGCGGCAGTAAGCGCTTCCAAAAAGATTTCGGTAAGGGCGGGTTCATCATCTACCATCATGATTTTGGCGGGGATGAAGGGGTAATCTGTAAGGCTTACTATTTTGGGGATTACGCGGGGTTCGGCGGTGCAAGGCAGATAGATATTGAAGGTGGAACCCACGCCTACTACGCTATTTACGGTGATAAAGCCGCGATAGCCGGCGATGATGCCATGCACTATGGAAAGCCCCAGTCCGCTGCCCTCGCCGGTATCTTTGGTGCTAAAATAGGGATCGAATACACGGCTGATATGCTCAGGCGCAATGCCGCTGCCGCTATCTTCTACCTTTAGGTGCAGATAGCTGCTTTCCAATTGCACTTTGGGGTCTATGCCGATAAGCTCGAAGCCGGGGCGTTCATCCAGGCTTATCTTCAGCATTCCGGCGTTTGGGCGCATGGCATGGTAAGCATTGGTGGCGAGATTTATAATCACCTGCTGCATCTCGGTATTATCTACCCGCGCATAGCTGTAGCTATTTATCTCCAGTTCGATGGAAATCTTGGAAGAGATGATGGCGCGTATCATGGGCAGGGTATCGCTTATGATATCTGCCAAAATGATATCGCCTACATCCGGCTCGCCCTGACGACTGAAGGTAAGAATCTTGCCGATCAGGCTTTTAGCCCGCAGGCAGGCTTTGAGGGCTTCATCCAGGTCGTGTTGGGCGCGGTTGCTCTCGCTAATCCTGCCGGCAGAAAGCGCAATGTAGCCGGCGATGATGGTAATGATATTATTAAAATCGTGGGCAATACCGCCGGCAAGGGTGCCGATGGATTCCAGTTTTTGAGATTGCCGCAATTGCAATTCGAGGTCTTTCATCTCGGTGAGGTCGCGGGTGATAAACACAATCTTGCTGGGGGCGCCGTCATCATCTAGGATGATCGATGCCGAGAGCAGGGCGCTAAACTTTTCATGGCGGCTATTATGGAAGCTAAGTTCCTGATTCTTGATGTATCCGCCTTCGCATACCTCGCTTAAGATTTCTTTTAAGGTGCTGCGGTCGTGGGGGGCTACCAAGTCCATCAAGCCCAGCTCCGCTTCCAGGATTCCCTTTTCGCTGGGGAAGCCCAAAAGCTTGAGGGTAATATCATTTACGCTTAGGATCAGCCCTTCCAGGTCGGTTACGATGATGGATTCGGGAGAGGTGCTGAGTATCTTGCGGGTTTGCTCTTCCATTTCCCGCAGGCGGGCTTCGGTAAGGGTGCGCTCCTCAATTTCGGTAATGAGGATTTCCTGCTGTTCAAAGAAGCGCTCGATAAGGCTGGCTACCTCAGAAAACTCGTTATCTGCTGTGGCGAGCTTTTGGATAATGCTGGGGTCCATCTTGTCCAGAGATTGGGAGATAAGCCCCAGGGGAGTGCTAATCCATTGCTCTATAAGGAAGTATTGCATTAGGAGGAAGATAAAGATAAAGCCCATGGTGCCAAAGAGGATGAGATTTCCCAGGCTGCGCAGGCGGGCAAGGAAGGGGTTGGAGCTATAAAAGCTAAGCCAGGCGATGGTTTCGTTTTCCGTATTCTTTAGCTCTTTTACAATGAGGGCGTCGTAGCGCTCGGAAATGCTTTTGTTTTGCCCGGGGTCGTTTTTGGTAATCTGAATATCGTATTTGATGAGGTTTGCCAAATCCCTTAGGTAGCCATGGTTATACACCTGGGCTATCAGAAAGAAGCCGGCGGAGGGGTTCAGCTTTAGGGGGTCATCCACCAAATGGATAGACGAAACGGTGCAGTAGATAATGCTTTGCTTATATACAGTATAAAAGCCTTCTTTTTTGCCGGTGCGCACGGAATTGATAATCTGGGGGCTAAGGGTAAAGCTGGAAAGCCCCTGATGCTCTTCCTGGGCTACACTAAATACCTTGTCGCTCTCGGAATCGTAAACCTGCACAAAGGAATAGTCAAATACGCTTACGATCTTCTTTAAGTTTCGCCTGCCCCAGGTGGGATCCGGATGGAAGGTAAAATCCCAAATATCGTCTGAAAGCGAATACTCCTCGGTAAGCATCATCTGCGCCGAGGTCTTCATCTGCAATACCGCTTCGATATTGGCGCGGCGCTGGTGTATATCGCTTTCTGAATAGACTCTCATTTCTTCCATTTTGATATGGTAGAAGAGATAGAAAAAAGCTCCAAATACGATGGCTATTACTATAAATAGCAGGAGCAATCGAGATGATACACGCACTTTTATTTACCTCAAGGGGCGATAGCTGCACCCTCATTATCTGCTTCTTTGGCTTTTAGCAGGCGGTTCAATGCCGAATCCACCACTTCCACTTTCAAAGTGATGATCAGCTCCCGTTCTTTGCGCTCTACAGAATTGTAGCCTGTAAGGTAGCGGATGCCAAATACCCACCATGGAAGGTCTTTGAGGATGGGGATGCCGCTGCGCACAGTTACTTCGTCCGTATCATATAGCCCTGCGATTACGGTTTCTTCTTGGTCATACATAATAAGCTCGGTGGAAGAGGTGCTCTTGGTAATTACCGTGGAAACTGCCGAGGGCTGTCCACTGGAGCGCTCGATGCTTATTTTCATCAGCACAAGGTCTTCGCCATTGAGTTCCACCAGGGTGGGGGTAACGTCCATAATGATACCGGTGGAAAAGAAGGTATCCAGGGTATTACCCGCTTCGTCTGCCGTTTTAATCGAGATATCCTGTCCCACCTGGATGCGACCGGTCTTGCCGCTGGAGACCATGATGCTGGGCTCTGCCAGGATGCTGCCTTTTTGGTCGTTTTCCAAGGTGCGCAAGAGGGTGCTGATATCCACAGTGTATTTTCCCACGTTTGTAACGGCATCCACGCCCATGGTAAGGGGAGATACCAATTGCGAGGCACCGGCAAAGCCGGCATTTACGGTTACCTTGCCCCTGGCTACAGTGCTCCAATCTATACCCAGATTTTTCAGATAGCTTCTATCTGCCAGCATGGCTACCGCTTTGATGCGGATCTGTTTGAGCTGGGCTTCTTTGAGCAATTCCTGATATTTGGGGTCTTCCAATTGCAAGACTGCTTGCGATGTGGATTCATCGATATCACTTTTATCTTTCAGCGCAATGTAGCCCACGCCTTCTTCCACTTCGAGGGCGTTTTGCAAAGCAATAAGCTCCAGCGCCTTGCGCCAGGGCAAATCGCTGATGCTTACGTTTATATTGCCGTTGTAAGATGCCAGGTTCAAGAGTTTCTTGCCGCTTTCTTCCACGCTGAAATGTTCCAATACCTGCATAGCAGCATTGATGTGGGTCTCTTCGATCATGCTTACGGTGGCGGTTTTATTGCCGTTTTTCGGGCTTTGGGCATATAGCAGGCAGCCGCTTAGCAGCATGATGCTTACAAAGGTAATTACAAATATTTTTCGCATCTTGGAAACCTCAATCTTCCTTGTTCAGATGTAGTATTTGGGATTCTTCAAAACCGTATTTATTGATTCGGAATACAGCCAGGTTTTCTCGGTAATCTATCTTCTGCAGATAGCCCCAACGCACTTTATCGCCCAGAGATACAATGCGCACGATGCCGCGGTTATCCCGCAGGAAGGCACGCTTTTCGCTCATGGCGATGAGTACGCTGCTATCCAGATCCACCAAACGGTAATCCTCATCAGTGTCCATTTGTAAATCTTCGGTATAGCGGGGGCGCAGAAGGCTATAGCTATTTACAGCTTTTTCAATATTCTTGTAGGGTATCTCCACCGAAGGCACGCCGTTTTCTTCAAAATGGGTGCAGAAAATCATGGAGAAAGAAACGGAATCGCTATAGGCGTTTTCGGCAGAGAGGGTGATATCCTCAATGGTAAGCAGGGCACGCTGGTATTCCATCATCCTTACAAAGCGCACGAAATCCATATAGTCCGTTTGCCCGGAGATTACATATTCATGGTAGTTTTCCTTTTCATCTTTGCCAGACATGCCAAAATCATAATAGATATCTGCGCCCAGCCAGTTCAAGAGCCGTATCAGATAGTCGTAGCTAATGATGGAATTATCCTCACTCATGAGCACCTTGCTTTGGGAGCTTGCCATGGCTACCTGGCGGGCATATTCTGCTTCCATCGAGTCGCGGCTATCTACCAGACGGCTGAGGGTATTGATCTCGTTTAATACCGCCTGCATTTCGCCTTTCTTTTTGTTCAAAGTCTGCATTTCGCTGCGGAACATCATCATGGAGAAGACAGTGCTAAGGATGAGCAGGATACTGAGTACCAGGGTATTTCTTGCCGAGTTTGTCATCTTATCAGCTCCTCATTGATCAGCTTCAAATCCAGGCGGGCTTGGGTAGCTGCCGGGCTTTTGGGATATTGGCGGATCAGGTTTTGAAACAAATCCTCAAAATGGGGTTCGCCCAGGGCAAAGGCGATACGTGCTTCCAAAAGCAAGGAATATACCTGATAATCGTCCATGCGCTTTACATTGGGCTGCAAGGTGTAGCGTGCCTGCAAAATATCCCTATCCACATAAAGGCGGTAAGCTGTCCACCAGCGAATCATGGAGAGCATCTTGCTTTCGGGGTATTCATTGATAAATACATGTGCCATAAAGCGATATTCCAGCATATTGCCTTTGCTGATGGCGGTGATGAAATTGCGGTATGCTTCCATCATGGCGGGGTTTTCGTTTAATTCGCTCTCGATGGGACCAGGGGTGAGGTCGTCCCTTATGCGGGGCAAGATGCCATAGCGATAGCTCTTGCGCGCTGCGGTGCTTATCGGCGAGCGATTATCCCGGCTGATAGCGCGGTTGCGGTAGGTGCCCGGTCTATGGGGCAGGATATCTTCGGGCGGAGGCTGATACTCCTGTTCTATAATCCCTGCCCAATCCACTTCTGGCATTGCAAAATCCATCTCAAATGCCCATACATCGCGATTTCGGATGCGGGCGCGGGTAACGCTGCTAATGCGGCTTTGGGGCAGGGTATCTGCCAGGCGGCTTACATAATCCCGCCGCGAGCATACTCCGGTAATGGCTATTCTATTATCTGCCTGCCTGAGGTTTGATATCCAGCTATCCTTATAGGTATTGAAGCTGCCATTTAGCAGGTTAAATAGCTCTGTCCAGCGGTTTTTCCCTTCCAGACGGTCAACCACCTCGAAGGTAATTTCCTTGTATTTGAGGATTTCAGAATTGAGCTGTTCGATTACGGCATTTTCGGCTTTGAGGCGATTGAGGGTAAAGGTAAGGCTGCTCTTTTGCATATCTGCCACCCGCCCTTCGCGCCTTAGTAGCAGGTTTTGCCGGGTGCCAATAAATACCACGATAAAGATGAGGCTAAGCACGATAAAGCCATGCCATACCACGCGCAATTCCTTTTGGCTGTCCAATATCTTGATGGGCAGGAAGTTGCACTTACAGAAGTATTTGCTATCCAGATTCAAAGCCTTGTATGCCAAAGCCAATGCCAAAGCATAAGGCGCCAAAGCTTCGCGCTCATAATCCGGATTCTCGGTTTCGCCGGTAATCAGATTGGGATAGCTGAGGAAGGATACTTCGATGGATGCGCTTTGCGCTGCCATATAATCCACAAGCTGCCGCGTGGCATATTCACCTGCCACTACGATGCTGGAAGGCTCCTCAATTTGGGCGCTATCCAAAGCCAAAGCGAGCTTGGAATAGATAATATCCGGTTCGGGGTGATCCTGCGTAATATAGATGGGCAGGGTATGCGTCCATTTGCCATCGGAAAATACATAAGCTTTGCGGCTTTCTTTGCCCAAATATACAAAAAGGCGAACGCCAGAGCTTTCTACACTATTCAGGTAGCTATAGAAATTGGTTAAGGCAATATCGATGGCATCTACAAACTGGAAGTAAAGCTTGCTATTGGCGGTTTTGCCATATTTGATGATGGCATCCAGGAGCATGTTTGGTCCGGTATGCAGCCAGTGTTGATCGCCTGCTTCCGCTTCCACCACGCAGGATGCCCATTCATCTGCCTTGCGCTGAGCAGTGGTAAGCTTTGCCTTGCGAAACTTTTTGATATCGCTCTTTTTAGTAGCGCCGTATTCATCCTTCTGGAGGTTATGATCGCATACATTTAGGGCTATTACGCCTTGAGACATCGGATATTTGGAGAGCATCAGGGTAACGGGGCTGGTTTCCATGCGCGGCTGCACAATCTCTTCCATTTCCCCACTATCATCATCCAAGGTAATGGGGGCATCGTAATCCGGCTCGGTTGCGGGTAGATCGTCCAAATCTCCAAAATCCAGGTTGCTTAGCTCCAGATTGTCTTCCGCCATGGGCACATAATCCGCATCCGGATCTCCTATCACCACGGCTTCTTCTTTGTACCAATCCTTTTCCAGGGTAAGAAAATCCATGCCCAAAAGGTAGGTATCTGCACCATCTTTCTTGAGGTGCACCATTCGGATGCTTTCACCATCCTGGAATATGCCAAATGCCTCTTTGGGATTCTTCTTCATCTTCTATTTTTCCTAAATCATTATCTACAGGGTAGTCATTAACTGGTGCATACGCTTTTTGTTGTTTGAAAAGTTGATGGCGGTTTGCGGGCTAATCAGTCCTTTCTGATTTAGTGTCTTCAAATCTTGCTCCAGCGTAACCATGCCCGCTTTGCGTCCTTCGGTCATCATCTGATATATTTCACCGATGTTTTTGTTTCGGATAGCGGCTTTGATGCTGCTATCTACCGAAAGTATCTCTTTTGCCAATACCAGCTTACCATCCACGGTGGGCACCAGCTTTTGGCTCATACATACGGTAAGCACATCTGCCAGGCGGTTGCGTACCCGCTCTTGCGAATCTGTGGGGAATTCCGCCACAATGCGGTGAATACTATCGATAGCGGAGGATGTATGCAGAGTAGTAAAGGCTTTGTGTCCGCTATCGGTTATTTCCAACACGGTGGCAATGGTTTGGGGATCGCGCATCTCGCCTACCACAATGATATCCGGGTCTTGCCGCAGGGATTCGATGGCGCCATGTTCAAAGCTAAGCACGTCTGTACCCACTTCGCGATGGCGCACCAAACACTTTTTGGAGTGATGCACGTATTCAATGGGGGAATCTATAGATACAATATGCGCCTGGTTTTGGCGGTTGTTCATATCGATAATGGCGTTTAAGGTGGTGGATTTGCCGCTGCCGGTGATGCCGGTAATCAGTACCAGCCCCGTTTTTTCATAGCGCAGATTCATGCGATTGGCAATAAGCTCGGGAATACCCAGGCTTTCCATATCCATAATGCTGTCGTTTATGCGGCGGAAGTTTGCCCCCAGCGAGTTGCGATCAAAAAAGCAAGTACCGCGAAATCTGGCTTCGGCGCCGCCAATGGGGAAGGCTACAGGGAAGTCCAAACTCTTTTGCATAAAGAGCCGCTGCCTTTGGGCGGGAGAGAGCCAGCTAAGCACCAAAGCATTGGTTTCCAGGATGCTATACTGCCCTAAATCTTCCACCGGACTCTTTTTGCCAAAGACGCGCATCCAAATCTTATTGGCGCAGCCGGGAGCTCCCATATCCACGTCCGAAGCTTCCAATTCCCGAGCTTTGTGCAAGATGTATTTCAGCATATCCTTGCACTCATTTTCCTGCTCGGTATGGTGCGAGAGCCATTGACCTATTATCTCGCAGCGTTCTACTCCCTGGTAATTGGAGGGTATTTCCAATTCCAGAGTATCGCTAAAGCTAAGGCGTTTCATCGTTCAAAAACATCCTCTCCCGCATCTTGTTTTCTGCCCAAAAGTGCCAGCCTTACAATGCTGCGTCTCCATTTGATATGCATGCATTGAATAAGGTTTAGCATATAACGTTCGGTAAGTCCCTTCTCCTGGAAGGTAAAGTATTCGATTATCTTTTTGCGGGGGAAATGCCGGATGGTGGCATCAGTTTGCGCTTTGAGTGCAGTAAAAGAAGAGCCGGGATTGATGAAGCTTTCCTCTCCCCAGATATCCCCTTCTTTGAGTACATCCACAATATCCGTATTGTAATACACCCTTATCGTGCCGCGCTCTACAAAAAGTGTACAACCCTCATCTTTATCCATCGGAATTACGTCGCCTGCCCGGTATTCCCGCAAAGTGCCCGCTGCCTTAAAATGCAGTATCTGCTCTGGCGAAAAACCCTTGAGCAGCATCATATCCGGCTTCTTATCCGGCTCGGCAATCTCTTCTTTGGGAATCTCCGCTTTGGGCACAAAGGTTTCTCTGCCCTGCGCCAAGCCCGCTTCCACTGCCCGCACCAATTCATCCGGCTGAATGGGCTTTGCCAGATACATAAAGGCAGATTGCCGGATACTGCGAAAATCCACATCCAGCCCCGAATAACCGGTGGTAACGATAATAACCGCTGAGGGTTGCAATTCTTTGAGCCGGCTGATGAGTTCCAAGCCCCCCATGCGTGGCATATAAATATCCACGATGTAAAGGTCAAACTTCTCTCTGGCTATCTTTTCCAGCGCATCCAAGCCGTCCACAGCAGTAGTAACCGAATATCCCATATCTTGCAAAAAAGCCTGAAAGATATCCCGGATGCTTTGTTCGTCGTCCACTACCAATATTTTCTTACTACTCATTCCACATCACCTTATCTATTTATGAGATGACTCATTTTTCTTTGTAAGCTATCAAAGTGCTTGCCTTTAGCACTCTTACCGCCTGCATTATCTCGCCAATGCGTCCCACCGCTTCCACGATGTCTTCCACATTGGTAAGCAAGTTTTCATCACTTGTTTCCAACGCCAATTTCTTGGCACGCCCCAAAGACATGGTAATTACACACAAAGGCGTATTTACATCATGGTCTAAACGGGCTATCTTCTTTAAATCCGGAAGCAGCTTCTTAAGCTCTTCCAGTTTGATCAATTCATCTCTACATTCCTGCAATTGATCGCTTAATTTCTGCAGTTCCACCTTCCTGATGCCCATCAAATGCCTGTAATACAAGAACACAAGAAGACCGATAAAGAGAATCACGATTACCGGCAACCAAAAGCCGGTGCCCAAACCCGTGTTGAGCAATATCGTAGCAGATTGAGAGATCAAAGTCATAGTCCCTTAGTCCTTTATATATTTAACCAAAGTAGATTTTAATACCTGATTGTGCCACAAAAACATTTCCTGAGGGGTAAAAGCTTCATCGTTCATGCCGCTTTGATCGATGATGCCAAAGAGGTGCATGCGGGTTTCCTCATCATCATTTGCTGCGCTTCCATCTGCCTTGCGCACATCCCTGGCACCCAAGGTCATACCATGTTCGTTTGGATATGCCCTTACGGGGGGTCCGGTTTTCGTGCCTATCAGATTGCCATCCACATAAGCTTTTAGATATGCGAAATTGCCTACCACTTCGTAGGTGAGGCCATAAGAATTCCAAGGATAATTGAAATGTGCGGTATCGATCCCATAGGTGTATCCCAAAAGCCAATTTCCCACGCGCTTCCAAACCGGCACAGTTCGGGTATATTCGATCTCCACCTTCAGAGTATTATATTTACCAGAAATGATGGTATCTTGAGTAACCGCAAAGTGCAATTTCCCTTTGGCATTATAGTTTTTTTGGTCTGTAGTTTCAAACCAGATTGCTGCTGAAGGTTGATTTTTGAGATTTGCATCCATGGGGTTTGAAGGCACCCACATAAGCGTACCCTGCTTCCCCCGCCGGTCTTTAGTACCGCCTATAAATCCCAAAAGCCCACTGGCAGCATCGCGTCCGGCTTTGTCTATCTTGGCAAAAGTAACCAAGGTAAAGGAGTCGTTTGTATCCAAGTCCTTAAAATTCTCTATACCTTCCTGGGTAGCTTGGTCTTGGTCTTTGCGATTTACTACTATCCGGCTATTATAGCCATTCATCTTGAGATAGCGCTTGCTATAGGGTCCCGTCCAGGATTCAACATCTTCATCTACCTTGGTTTGGTCAAAGCCGGTCGGGGTGATAAAAGAAAAACCGTAGTAAGAGCCAGCATAGTGATTTGGCGAGGAATCCGGAAAGTCGTTTTTAAGCCCAAAAAACTTTCGCAACCACGGGAAGAGCAGCATTTGCTCAAACTCCAGATATACGATATTGGGCGCCATTTTGCCCAGGGTCACCATGGGATAGCTAAATGCCATCTCCGCTTCGCGCACGGCTTCGATACCCTGCATGCTGCCTTTAATCACGCTTTTTACCTTGTAGTGATGCCCACTAAGCGAATAGCTATAGGTAAGGCTTTGTATTTCGCAATTGCCTATTTTGGGCTTGGTTTTCCCCACGCCGGTATAGTCTTCCACAAAGCTCATATCCCCACCGCTGGGGTTATTTTGAAAGAGGGTATCCAAAAGTGCTTGTGAATTTGCTTCGCGCACCGTCTTTCTTAGCACAAAGTCGCTCACGTTTTCCAGCTCTTTATTAAGCTGATTTTTGATCAAAGTATCTGGCACACCCCCAACGTTTTTCTGAATCGTGGTAAGAACACCGGCAAAGATGGTGGTCATCAGAATTACAAATATCAATAATCCGCGTCCCATAATCTTTTCCTCTTAGTCCCAGGCTCCTTCCTGGAGATAGCGGTTCATCATGTAGCATTTAAGCTGCAAATTCGAGCGCAAGGGTCGGTCTGGCCGCCAGGGGCTATCCCGCCGGAAGGTGAGTAATACCTCTGCGCTCATGATATCTTTGAGTACCGTTGTAGCCGCATCTGATTTATTGTAATACTTCAGCTTCATATCTTCGATAAAAAGGATGTGCCCCAGGGGATATACTATCCCATCCTGAATCACGTCCAATACCTTGCCCGTTCCGGTAGGGGCGGTATCCAGCCTAATCTCTATCTGATGCGGTTCCTGATCCAATACATCGGTCTCATAATTCCAAAAAGTTTTGAACTTAATAGCGGTTTGACTCGCAGTTACACATATTTGGTCATCTTTATTGAAACCAATCCCCGCCATGGAAAATACGTGATTCACATTTTGCGCCACTTCTTCCATGTGCTCTATCATGGAGCTGGTGTAGTAAATACGGCTGGAGGTCTCCTGCATTTGCAGATTGAAGCTCATGATCATCAAAAGCAAGGTGCCGCCTATGATTACGCTTCCTAATACGTCCAGTAATACACCCATTTAGCTCACCTTATAAAAGAGTCTGTAAAGAGCCGGGTCATGCTGTAAGGGCGCTGCAGGTAAGAATGCCCGGTTACGGTAATGGTCATTTTTCGATACATGCTTAAGCCGCTTTGGTCTGCCAAAATCTCGCCCCACTCGTCACACTTTTTGGTTTCGGCTTTCACCGTAAAAGAGGCGGCTAAATGCGAATAGTTTGTTGTTTTAGTATAGTTATATTTGGTTACAAGATCGTTGAGCGTATATTGCTGCGAAAATAGCTTGGCATCCGCCTCATCCAAGATGGAATGGCAGATTTGCGACGCCTGCACCACCATGGTGGCGTTATTCAGATAGTCCGTTTGCGCCCACACTGCCTGATTGTAAGTAAGCGAGAGCGTGGTGAAAAGCACCGTTGCCAAAAGCGCCAAAACCATTTCCATCATATTCATTGTTTAATCCTCGGCGGTTACATACAGCACTTCTGCCAAATCTGTAAGTCCTTCGCGCATACGGGCTATTCCGCTATCCCGCATGGAGAGCATGCCGTGTTTTTCGGCAATCTTGCGGATGCGCTCTTCATCGATATCGCTTACGGATTGCACTATTTCCTGCTTTATTTCGGGGTAGAAATACAGGGCTTCTGCCACGTTTGTTCTGCCTTTGTAGCCGTTATGGCATTTGGGGCAGCCCACCGCTTCGTAGATGCTGCCGCTTTCCAGCTCTTCCTGAGTAAGCCCAAGCTGTTTAGCGGTTTCCCAGTGTTCTTTGGAGATGGGACGGCGGCAATTTACGCAGAGCTTGCGCACCAGGCGTTGGGCAATGATGATATTGATGGAATATGCCAAAAGGAAGGTTTCGATGCCCATCTTATACAAACGAGAGATGGCGGAAGGAGCATCGTTTGTATGCAGGGTACTGAAGGTTAAGTGTCCGGTATTGGCGAGTTTAACGGCGGTTTCGGCGGTTATCTTATCGCGAATCTCACCCACCATTACAATGTCCGGGTCGTGTCGCAAAATGGAGCGAATCGCCTGATCAAAGCTCATTTTGTGTCCAATTTTGAGCTGCCGCGCGCCATGAATTACATATTCCACCGGGTCTTCGCAGGTAAGCACGTTTACGCCGGGATGAATTACATGGTGCAGCGCCGCCATCAGGGTGGTGGATTTTCCGCTGCCGGTGGGTCCCGTTACTATTACGATGCCTTTGGAAGTGTTGATGGATTTGAGGAATTCCTTTTCTGCTTGCTCCTGAAAGCCCAGTTTGCGGAAGTCTGTAATTACCTTCCGGTCGTCTATTACGCGGATTACCACGCTTTCAAAGCGGCGCTCGTATTCCTGAGATACTATGGGCAATATCGAGATACGGAAGCGGATAAGGTGTCCATCCACCGATCTTTGGGCAAAGCCGTCCTGTGCGGTATCGCGTTCAAAGCGGTCAACTCCGGTGGAACGGTCTTTTACCACTGCTGCCAAAGCTTCGGGAGCGGTATTTTCCTGTCGTAGCCAAAGCTGGAGCTTACCATCGATGCGCATAAAGAGATCCACTGCGCTTTTGCCATTGGGTATGATGTGGATATCTGAGGCATCTTTGCGCACTGCTTCTATAAGGCAACCTTCAAAGAGATTTACCAGCAGGCTCTTATTGATTTCATCATCCAGGGCTTGTTCGTCTAATATCTGAGTTTCTTCATCATCTTCAGGCGCATCGGTTACTACCATTCCCGCTTCTTCCAAAAGCTGGAGGAATTCATTCTTTTGCGGGGCAATTTTGTTGATTAGGTCTTCCACCGTTTTTAGCGGTGCCCAATACACCTCAAGGCGTTTATATTGCGTATTACTGCTTATTTCCTGAATTACTTTGTTTGTGGGGTCTATGGTGAGTACTTTGAGCACATCGCGCCCCCCTTTTTGGAAGCCAAAGGGGAGTATCTTGTGAAAAAGCAATTTACGCTTGAAGCTTTCATCGCTGCCGCGGCGCATGCTTTCCAAGATTTGTTTGCTGGCTTCTATCTGCGCTTCGGGTATTTCTTCGAGGGCTTTTTTATACACCGGAAAGGCATAGTGAATAGAAAGCGCTTCATACACCTTGTCGTGCGGAGCGCCCAGTTCTATCTCAAGAACGCGTGCCAGGGCACTGGCGGAGTTTCCGCCATATTCTTCCATCTTTTGTTCTGCTTTTTCTACCATCTCCAGCTCAAAGATTTGGTTGTTTACCAAATATTGAGCGAACTTGTTACTCAGCATTTTTAGTGTCCTTCACTTACATGGTTGGTGGTGAAATAGTGGCAATTTCTGCCGATACCACGGTAAGGAAGGTGATGGCAATGGCTACCACCAGCCCCACAATGGTTTGGATATATTCCACCAGGTTATTCATTTTGTATGTGGTTTCCGCTTCGTAAAAAGTGGCGATCTGCTGGGCAGATTGCAGCAAGGTTCCCGTTTCCTGTCCGGTGCGCAAGCGGGTCAAAGTAGTGCGGGTAAATACTTCGGCGGCGGTCATTGCCTCTACAAAGCCCACGCCGTCTTTTAGCATGCTGGGGATGGTGATTCGCTTGATCCGGTCTTCCATCCAGGCATTGCGGCAGGCTTCGGCGGCGGTGCGGATGGTTTCGATATTGTCTCCGGCGCCGCCATAAATGGTGCCAAACACACGGAAATAGATTTCAATAGAGGATTTGTGGATAAGATGCCCCACCAAAGGCAGCTTTACCATATTGCGGTCTCGCCAGATTTTCCCTTTGGGGGTGCTCCACCAGCGCCAGATAATGAGTACGGGCACGGCTACGCCTATCAGGAGAGTCCACCAATATGCCGAAAGCCAGTGGCTGGCATTCAGAGTCTTTTCCGTAAGCGGCGGCAGCGGCATATCGTATTTTAAGAACATCTCGGCGGTGGAAGGAAAGATATCCACAATGTAATAAACCGTGGCGCCAATCGTGGCAACCAGCGCAAACATCGGCGATACCAGCGCTTTCTTGATGTTCTTTTGAATCTCCATATCGCGCTCCATAAATTTCGCCGTGGCGTCAAACACCTCTGCCATATTACCGCTTCGGGTGGCGAGTCCCAACATGTAGGCGGGGAATTTACCAAATATATGCTGATAGCGGTTAAAGACCTCGCGCCCCTCGGCTCCGGCTTTGAGCTGGCTCTCAATCTGCATCAGCGCTTCCCGAAAACCGCGGTTTGGCTGCTCTTCTGCCAGCATTTCAAGGATCTTGCCAAAGCTCATTTTATCCCGCAGCATAGTGGATGAAAGCTTGATAAATATCATGATATCCGGCAGGGAGGGTTTGGAGGGAATATCAAAAAGTACGGGATTGATGGTAAATTTGTCATACCCCATTTTCCTAAGGGCAGCAGCCACTTCTTCTTTGGAATATGCGCTCTGGCGCCCCTTTACCTTCTTTTTGTTTGGCAATACCACATTGTAAAACCAATCTTTCTTTGTCTCAAAAGATTGAATCCGAAGCTGATAACGCAATTCTACTTTGGAAAGCTGTTCTTTGGCAGCTTTGCCGCTATCGGCCATAAAGGTGCCTTGCACCTGCTTGCCGTCCGGTCCAACTCCTTTGAACCTGTATTCCTTTGCCATTAATACTCCCATTTATACTTTCATCATAAATAACACTTAAATAATAGCGGATAAACAGTCAAGTATTATTTTTGGAATTTGCGGTTTCTCGCTATTCCCCGCATGGATAAATGCATCTCGCATATAATAACAGCCAAAAATGTCATGGTTTGTACACTCGGAAAAGAAAGGCGGTATATATCTGCCGTATAGTGATATAAGTAGATTGTTTAGGCTTAAGCTCAAGCAGGTAAGGGTGAATCCCCAATAAAGATGAACCTGATTATTGATTTGAATGATTTTTGTGCAGCAAGAGAGCACATAGCCACCGGTTTTGATGAAACAGGAGTATGTCCCGAAATGCCAAAATGGAAATTTCAACACGGAATTTCCATCCCTGAAATGTAAGGGGCAAAGCTTTGAGTCCATAGCAAACCCGGAAGTTTATGGCAGCATTTTTTAATATGAATACTGAAAAGCTTCGTAACTCGTTAATTACCCGTTGCTTGCAAGGACAATGGACGGGGAAGGGACGGGGGAGTATGGAATGAATAGTGTAAAATGTATAATAATTATAGCTTTAGCGCATCGCTTCCAAAGCTTTGAGCTGAAGGAGCGGCGCTTAAAAAAGGGGGAGGGGCTGGGGGTTTTATTACATTTTGTGTGCCGTATCGCGGATGCTATCCAAAATAACGAAGCTGTCCCGAAACAAACAAACTACACGACAACAAGAAATGTTCACCCCTGAAATGTAGGGGTTCAATGCCTTGAACCCGCCGAAATTTACACGCAACAGGTATCATTACAGACTCAGTATCAATTTATTACGGTGTGCGCTCTCAAGCACGCTTTGTTAAAAGCGGGCGCAAAACCCTCAAGCCCCTACACTCCCAATGTGGCAGATATCGTGCTTGGTTTTGGCATTTTGGGATAGCCTCAAGCTCGTTTATTGATCTCAAATAGAATGAGTCCAGTTCAGCATCTCGGCGTATTAAAAAAACAAAGCGGCAAGATGCCACTTCTACTTATTTAACACCATTTTTGCAAAAATCATTATTCCAGTAATTACAATAATGGGATATCCACCACTGAGCAACGCCCTTCTGTAAACGCCAAAAGTCCCCTTTGCAGCAAAAAAGATTGACACAAAAGTGTGCATGCTTTTTCTGGTTCAGAATCTTTAAATATCATCATGGGAGTGTATAGATGAAAACACAGGGACCGAGCTGGCATCCTACTGCTACTCTGGCAAAGCTCTTTGAGGAGCAAAACCAGTTTTACGATGCTCTTGCTACATACGAGCTTATCTCGCAAACGGATTCTTCGGCGGAGATTCGCAAGAAGATCGAGGAATTGCACGCGCATATTTTAAGTGATCCCGCAAATCGCTATGACCCCCGTATTGAAAAGCTTTTCAGCCCGGAAGAGCTGGCATATTTGAAGATTATCTCGCATCAGGGCTTTGAAAACATGGCGCGCACCCAGGAAAAGCTGCAAGAGGGCTACACGGCAAGTGAATTGGTATTTGAAGATGAAGAGGTATTGGCGGAAGAGGCGGAATTGGATGCGCTTTCGGCGATGCTGGCAGAGATAGAGCAGCAGGCACAGCTCAATGTAATCGAAAACTCCGGCGAGTTTAAAGACCTCACCATTGGCGATATGCTGATTGCCATTCTTTCGCGCTACGATAGGCAGCAAAAGCTGAGCGAGATAGCGCTTAGCGATTTGGTAAACCTCTTTTTGGATATACATACAGATTGAAATAAAGGTAAATATGCGCCGGGCGCCCAAAGTAATCAATCGCATTTGCCGCCAGTGCTACTGCAAATGCAAGCAGGAGCAAGGGGTGCAGCTTTTGGCATGCCCCTATTTTGAGCGCATTCATACCCAGATGGAAATCAAAGTTCCCGGTTTGAATATGCCCTTTTTGAATCAAAACAATGCGCATTATCAGCGGAAAATACCGAAATCATAAGCTCACTACGATTGTGGGAAATAGCACCCGCCCCACCTCGGATTACAACCGCGAAATGATCTTTTCCGTGTATCCGGACTATCAGGGTAAAAAGGTCTTAGACCTCTATGCCGGCTCCGGTTCCTTCGGGTTGGAAGCGCTTTCCCGCGGGGCAAAGTGGGTGGATTTTGTGGAGTTTGCCCAAAGCGCTCTGGGCATGATGCTCTCCAATATCGAAAAGCTGAGATGCGGGGAATATTGCCACGTATATCGCAGGAAAGTGGAGAGTTATCTCAAGAAATGCGATAGTAAATATGACCTTATCTTTTTAGATCCTCCCTACGAAAAGGGACTTTTAAATACTACTCTGAGAGCCATCTACGCTGCCGGTATATTGGAGCCAGATGGCGTGATCATCGCCGAACACTCGGTAAAAGAAGATTTGGCAAAGGATTTCCAGCAAGATTTAATTACCGAAAAACGCGGCAAAACGGTATGTTTTAGCCTGCTAAAACCCTCAACTACAGAGAATAATCAAGAACACATTTAGGAGATAAAATGGCAAAGCCTGCTACCCGCAAATCCCGCATCAAATACTATCTGGTTGCCATCCTGGTGGTAATCGTTATCGCCCTTGTCCTGGGAGTTCCCCGCTATATCCGCTTTCAAAAAGAGAGCCGCATCAAAGCGATTCATACGGCAATGGAAGCCCTGCGCCACGATGTAGATAACTATTGGCAAACAAATAACATCATCAGCGGATATGATCTGGATCTCGCCCTGCAAAAGCTAAAATTACCGGCAAAAGTACTGAAGGAATGGAACTTTGTAATTGCCTGGAAAGATACAGAGATCTATACCGCCCAGATGGTGGAAAAGCTGAAAGATGTATCCGAAAACCGCACCGTATTTGTGGCGCCCTATCGCCTGATAATGGCGGTGGCAACCAAAGAAAACCCGCTGAAAGAAGGAAAGAAAGTGTGGTACGATGGGGATAATAATAGCTTCCACGGCTTTGGCTATGATGACAAGGTGGAGCCAGATTGGAGAGCACTGTTTCCGAATCCGTGATTTTTTAGGTGTTAGGGGATAGGTGTTAGGTGTTAGGCGCTGCGCTCATTTGATAGATGAGTGTTTTCGTAAGACTATGTGACTATAGGACTATATGACTTTAGGACTTTAGGACTTTAGGACTTTAGGACTCAGAGACTTAGAGACTTAGAGACTGGGAGACTGGGAGACTGGGAGATTTAGAGACACTTCTCTTATTTAACCACAGCCGATAACTCATGAAATTCGCGCAGCGCTGACACCTAACACCTAAAACCTATCACCTGCGAAGCGCAGCGAAGCCCGCGCAGCCCTGACACCTGACACCTGAGACCTGACACCTAAGAAAACAACTCCTTCAGCGCCTCCATATTCATGCCCTTCAGCACCTTGGTGCCGCCTTCGATCACTTCGTCAAATAATTCTAATTTACTCTTTTGCAGTTTGAGGATCTTCGCTTCCACGGTGTTTTTGGTAATAAGCCGGTAAACCTGCACCTTACGCGTTTGCCCAATGCGGTGCACGCGGTCTATTGCCTGATTTTCCACCATGGGGTTCCACCAGGGGTCGTAGAGGATTACCGTATCCGCCGCGGTGAGGTTCAGCCCGGTTCCGCCCGTCTTCAGGCTTATCAAAAATAGCCGCAGGTTTTCGTTTTGTTCAAACTCTTTGATGGGCGTTTGTCTATCCACCGTTTTGCCATCCAAATAGCTGTAAGGGATATCCAGTGCGTCAAATACGCGGCGCATAATCTCCAGCATCTTTACAAACTGAGAAAATACTAATACCTTGTGTCCGGCAGAGATGGAATCCTGCACCAGCTCTACCAAAAGCTCCAATTTGGGCGAAAGCTCCAGTTCGGGCAGGATGTCGTTATTTGCCAAATGCGGATGCAGGCACAATTGCCTTAGCTTTGTAAGCGCAGAAAGGATGTGCACATAGCTTAGCTTTTCGCCGCTTTCGGGCAGCAGCTTCTTTTGCACCATATCCACTATTTGCAGATACAGCTTTTCCTGAATGGGGCTGAGTACGCTCCAGGCGATCTGCTCCTGCTTGTCCGGCAATTCCATCAGCACTTCCTTTTTTACACGGCGAAGCAGGAAGGGGCTAATGGTGCGGTGCAAAGCTTGTTGGTTCTGCGCTTCATCTTCGGTGCCCAGATACTTGGTTTTAAAGCGTTTAAGGGTGCCCAAATAGCCGGGCATGAGGAAATCCATAATGCTCCACAATTCGGTAATGCTATTTTCTATCGGGGTGCCAGAGAGCGCTAAGCGGTGCTTTCCCTTTAGCTTTTTGATGGCGGCGGTGCGCTGGGCAGATACATTCTTGATATTCTGCGCTTCGTCCAGCACTATCCACTCAAACTCCATATTCTTCAGGGTATTAAGTTCGCTTAAAACCATTGAATAACCAATAATAAAGAGGCGGATATTGGGGTTTTGCAGCAGCTCCTGCCGCTCTTCTTTGCTGCCTTCGATAATGCTATAGGGGATATTGGTGTGGAACTTCTCAATCTCCGCCGCCCAGTTATAAAGCAGGGTCTTGGGGCATACCACTATGGAGCGGCTATCCTCCGAAGCGCTAAGGATAATGGTAAGCGCCTGAATGGTTTTGCCCAAGCCCATTTCGTCTGCCAAAATGCCATTAAAGCGGTAGTGCGCCAGCATGGAAATCCAGGCTACACCCGCCTTTTGATAGCCGCGTAATACGGTTTGCAGGTAAAGGGGCAGGTCCAGCTTTTGTTCCATTTGCCGTTCTACCAGATGTTGCAGCATGTTCCTTAGGTATTCATCGCTTTCCAGGCGGAAGGCGGGGTTTTCTTCTTTTAGCCGCTGATAGTAAGGCAGGCTCAGGATGCGGGCGCGGTAGATATTATCCTGCGCATCACTTTGGGATATAAGGCGTTCCGCTTCCTGGATTAGCTCTGGATTGCTAATGAAATAGATGCGTCCATCCTGGGTGTGCAATAGTTGTTCTTCCGGTTTGAAATATTGTTTTAGCTCTTCGTGGGAAAAGCGCAAGTCGCGGTAGCGGTAGCTTATCCGGAAATCAAACCAGTCTATTTCCTCGCTGCGCAGTGCCTGAATCTCCAGTTCCAACGGAATCTTGGTAATAAAGCTCTGGCTTAGCTCTTCGGCAATATCTATCTCCCATAGCTTTTCATCCAGCATAAAGATCAGCTTTTGCAAGGCATCAAAGGAGCTTTCGGGAAAGACCAATTGCGCCTTTTGTTCCCACATATCCAGCTCCACCGGTGGCAACATATCCAAAAAGCCCTGCACCTGGCTAAAGATGGTGTGCGGAATGTGGAACCAGGCGCGCTCTTCGCTATCATCTGCCAGGGGGCTATATACCAAGGGTTTACCATAGCGAAGCACCGAGAGCGGGATTTCGTATATGCCATCGTAAATGAGGAAGGCCTCGATAAAGATTTTGCCTTCCCAGCTTTTGATAATAAGCCTGAGATGGGGATGGCTGTCGTGAATGGGCGGAAGCGTAATGGCGGCATCAAAATCCAGATATATCTGCTTGCGCTTCAATTCCTTATGCACAATGCTGCGGTAATAGATCAAGTCCAATTCGCTAAGCTGCATTTCGTGGCTAAAGATACGCTCTATTACTTGGTTTGTAAAGGGTAAATAGCTTTTATATACTTTATTGCGGATAAAAAGCCAGGTGGGATAGCCGGCATACCAGGTAGAAAGCTCGTCCACCAATATGGGCAGGAGATAGTAACTTTCCGGCGCAAGCTGGCTAATGCGCAAAGAGAGGGGATATTCGGTGGCGGCAAAGCTAAGCTCTTCACCGCTTTCTTTGATCACCAGGCGCCCGGGAAAGGTTTCTAAATAGCTGAGAACGCGGGCGAAATCCCTCTTGTAAATAGACCAGAAATGGTTTTTGCGGCTATAGGCAGCGCGATGTTTATCCAAATATTCAAAGAGCCTTAGCTCATAATCCGTAAAGGCGCGGTAGTTGTCTCTTTCATCGCTATCGCTGGT
This sequence comes from Candidatus Cloacimonadota bacterium, assembly GCA_028695495.1. GTDB lineage: Bacteria > Cloacimonadota > Cloacimonadia > Cloacimonadales > Cloacimonadaceae > UBA5456. The sequence goes on from JAQVIX010000023.1 coordinate 24,659, forward strand.
GTATTTTGCATCTGCATAAGGGATTATCTCTTGTATATCGAGTTTGCCGTAAGCGCCATGGTAAAAGCGGATTTTATCCGTGGCGGGGTCGAAGATTCCCTCAATCCCGATATAGGCATCGTGCACCGTATCCATCCAGTCCTCTTCGGCGCGCAGGGCATCGCCATCGCAGGTTTGCAGAGGGGTTTCGCTAAAGATATCCGTGGAGAGATTCAGGTAGGAATAGCGCAATAGAGAAAGGTAATGCCGGCAATTATCATCATCTTTGCATTCGGCGCAGGCGTGGCTGAGGATGCGCTCGGCGGCGGGATCGTACAAAACCTCTACCCAGGCGCTGAAATACTCGGTTTTCTCCTGAGACGGGAAAAAGCGCATTTGGTAGCATCCCGTGGCGTCTATTGCCAGCCAATACCAGAGATCGCCTTTTACCAAGGGGATCACGGCATGATTGAAGTACCAGCTATTGGATAGCTCGTGGTAGTCTTTGCTAAAAAGCCGGGCCATATTTAATCCTCAAATTTAATCTGATATTAGGGATTAATATAGCAGGTTTTTGTCAATCAGTTTTTTTGCCCTTATTCGTTTTTTGGCTTTTTGTGTGGCAGCTTCCTTAAGATAAATGCTCTTAAAAAAGAAAAAGGACTTAGGGCGATAGTGCCATAAGTCCTTATAGTTTATGGGTCTATTATTATGTTTATTCTACGATGAATTCAATTCTGCGGTTCAAAGCTCTGCCTTCGGCGGTATCGTTGGTGGCGCGAGGCTGAGTTAAACCCTTACCATCGGTACGGATTCTATCTGGAGCAATGCCGCGATCTACCAGCCACTGTCTTACAGAAGCAGCTCTGCTTTTGGAAAGGGTGAGGTTGCTGGCAGCGCTACCTACGCTATCGGTATGACCCACGATGAGGATCTTCACTTCCGGATTTGCAGCCAAAGCAGTGTATGCCTGTTCCAAAATGGGCAGGGATTCTGGCAGGATATTGCTCTTGGCGGTTTCAAAGAGGATGCCTTCGAGGGAGAAGGAGGCGCCCACGGTAAGGTCCATCACGTCATCTTTCGGATTGAGTGGGTCTTTGCCTTCGGCTATTTCTTCACCGTCATTTTTGCCACCCTTATCGGTATCTGCCAAAAGCGGATCGGTTTTGTATTTCATTATTTCGTCATAATCGCTCAGGCCATCGCCATCGGTATCCACTTTCAAGGGATCGGTTTTATATTTCATTACTTCGTCATAATCGCTTAGGCCATCACCATCGGTATCTGCTTTGTAAGGATCAGTTTTGTAGATATTGATCTCGTCATAATCCGAAAGACCGTCTTTATCACTATCCAAAGTTCTTAAATCAACCGGCTTTTCCTTTTCTATTACAACGGGTTTTTCTTCCACGATGGGCTTTTGAATCACGGGCGGAGGCGGCGGAGGCAATATCGGCTCTTCTTTACGGGGTTCAGGTCCGGGATTGGAGAAGGAAAGTCCTGCAGTAAGGAAAAAGTATCCGTCTCGATTATCTCCGGCAAAGAGGCTGCTGCCGTGCTCTTGGGAGCCTGGTATATTATCCAGCATATCCGAATTTGTTAAGCTATAGCCAGCGGTTATTTCAATGTCTTTTCCTCTTTTATAATTGATCTTGGTGCCTATTCCCATCGGGAATTGCGGAACTACATCCGCACCTTTTTTGCTCATATCCAAAGAGGCGCCCACACCACCAAAGATAAATGGGGCATATTTTTTGCTATAAAACGGGCTGAATATTACACGGTAATCACCAATTAAAGTACTGGTGGAATATTCTTCATGCGCACGCAAAGGTACAAAACCCACTCCGGTTCGCATCTGCAAAAACTTAAAGATTTCAAGCTGCAAATACCCTCTGCCATAAGGTGCAAAGTTTTCCCTGCTACCAGCGTTATCACCCCGGGCAAGCCCCAGGTCAAATCCATAAGTCCAGCCAGGACTCGTCTCAGCAGCACTCATAGTGCCCAGCCAAATCATCATTACAATGAAGAGCATCAATGTCTTTCTCATGCTAGTTTCTCCTATTTTCTGTTTTCGATATCAGAATTCACTTTCTATATTATAGATATAGTCGTGTGATAAGATTTTGGCAAACAGTTTTTGTCAATTGAAATTATTTCATATTTGTAATTTTTACGGATTAGGTGCCTAATTTCCGCATTTAACCAGCATCTTTTTTACACAAATATAAGAAAAGGAAATTGTTTGAAAAATCAATTTTGATGATAGAGGGGATAGCATTTATTTGGAAAAGAAGAGCCGGAGTATGAACAGGGGGTTATCCAAAGCTACTCTATTCTTGCCCTCGTAATGCCGTGGTGCCTACCGGCAAAAAGCGGAGAGAGGTGAGGGCATTGTGAGGGAGAGAATAGAGATAGCATCCACTTTCTGCCGCCCATCATTCCTATCCCATCTCCCAAGAAAAATCTTGACATATAAAGCCGCTTAATTTCCCTGACTTTCACAGTGTGCATCTCTAGCTCAGTTGGTAGAGCAACTGACTCTTAATCAGTGGGTCCGGGGTTCGAATCCCCGGAGGTGTACCACTTTCTTTTCTTTCTTTGCACCGAGGCGGAATAATGCTTTTGGACAAAGAAGGTGCGCGGTAATTTGCCCTTTGCTCCGCGTAAAAATGTGCTAAAGTGTCGCAGTTTATCTTTGCCGGCCCTTTAGCGCCGGTTATTTTTTTGTTAAAGAAAAAGGAGATAAAAATGACTGCACTGCATGCAAAAGAAACAGATGTGGCTCATGGCTATGTTTTCACTTCGGAATCCGTATCCGAGGGGCATCCGGACAAGGTTTGCGACCAGATTTCCGATGCCATTTTGGACGCTCATTTGGCGCAAGATCCATATAGCCGCGTGGCTTGCGAAAGCCTGGCTACCAAAAATCGTTTAATCCTTAGCGGCGAAATAAACTCCAAAGCCCATTTGGAAGTAGAACCCATTGTGCGCAAAGTAATCCGCGATATCGGCTATATCCATCCAGATAAGCACTTTGACGATAGTTGCGAGATTCAAAACTATTTACACGCTCAGGAAACCGCTTTGGCAGAAAATGAGGGTGCGGGCGACCAGGGGCTGATGTTTGGCTATGCCTGCAAACAAAGTAAATCCTTGATGCCGCTGCCGATAGAGCTTTCTCACATTTTACTAAAAAACCTCGCCAAAGCGCGCAAAGAAGGCAGCATCCCCTGCCTTTTGCCAGATGCCAAGAGCCAGGTAAGTATCCGCTACCGGGGGCGCAAACCCGTGGCTTTGGATACCGTGGTAATCTCCACTCACCATCAGGAAATCTGCGAAATGGAATTTGCCAATCTCAAGCATTGCATCAGCGAAAAGGTGGTGCTTCCCACCCTGCGCACTATGCAAAAAGATATTGATTTTGAGATCAAAAATGCCGAAATCAAGATCAATCCGCTGGGACGCTGGCATGAGGGCGGACCTGCTGCGGATACTGGACTTACCGGCCGCAAGATCATCGTAGATACATACGGCGGCTGGGCGCAGCATGGCGGTGGCGCTTTTAGCGGCAAAGACCCCACCAAGGTGGATCGCAGCGCGGCTTATATGGCGCGGCACATCGCCAAAAGCATTGTGGCAAATGGCATTGCCACCGAATGCCTGATTCAATTTAGCTTTGTAATTGGCGAAGATAAACCCGTTTCGCTGATGGTGGATACCTATGGCAGCGGGATTATGAGCGATATTCAGATAGAAAAAATGATTCAGCACGAGCTATTTAAAAACGTCTTGACAGTAAAAGGGATTATCGAATATCTGGATTTAAGACGTCCGATCTACCTCCCCACTGCCTCTTATGGTCATTTTGGGCAAAACGCCAGTGAACAGAGCTGGGAGCAGATCAAATACTTTAATTAGGAAGATAGCATGCCCTTATTTGAAAAACTGAAGAGCGCCAAGCCCTTCTTTTTGATAGCTGGTCCCTGCGTAATAGAGGATGAGCATACGATGCTTGCCAGTGCCGAATATCTGAAGCAACTATCTGATAAGCTAAAGCTGCCTTTGGTCTTTAAATCCTCTTATACCAAGGCAAACCGCAGCAGCAAGGATTCCTATAGCGGTCCCGGACTGGAGGAAGGGCTAAAGCTTTTGGCGCGCATCCGACAGGATTATGATTTGCCCATCCTCAGCGATATCCACGAAAGCTGCGAGGTGGCGGCTGCGGCTGAGGTATGCGAGATCCTGCAAATACCGGCGTTTTTGTGCAGGCAAACGGCGCTAATTCAGGCTGCTGCCCTTAGCGGCAAAATAGTAAACATCAAAAAAGGGCAATTCATGGCACCAGAAGATATGGCTTCCGCTGCCGCCAAAGCCGCCGCAATGGGCAACCACAAGATACTCCTTACCGAGCGGGGGAGCAGCTTTGGCTACCACAATTTGGTGGTGGATTTTAGGAGTTTTAGCATTATGAAACAGGCGGGCTATCCGGTGGTATATGACCTTACCCACTCCCTGCAGCTGCCTTCCAGCGGCAAAAACACGGGGGGCAACCCCGAATTTGCGCCCATGCTGGCGTATGCCGCTATGGCTACAGGAGAGGTGGACGGGCTTTTTATCGAATGTCATCCGGAGCCGGTGCGGGCGAAAAGCGATGCCGCTACCATGTTGCCCCTTAGCGCTTTGGATAGCCTTTTGGCAAAATGTATCGAGATTAAGAATATAAGGGATAAACCGTGCATAATTTAAACTATATCAAAAGACCGGTTAAGCGTATCGCAGATTGGCATAGCATCAGGCTGCTGGTGTTGGATTGCGATGGTGTGCTTACCGATGGGCGCATTATCTATGGTAATCAGGGTCAGGAATTGAAGCATTTTTGCGCTAAGGATGGCTTGGGGATCATGCTGCTGGCGCATACAGATATTGAGGTGGCGGTTATTACCGGACTCAGTTCTGAAGCTTTGGAGCGGCGTTGCAATGATCTCAAGATAAGGCACCTGTATCAGGGCGTTTCCCGCAAGCTGGAATGTTTGGATAAGCTTTTGGCACAAAAGGGCTTAAGCTATGAAAATGCGGTGTATTTGGGGGACGATTGGAACGATGTGCCCTGTATGCACAGTGTGGCGTTTTCCGCGTGTCCGGCAGATGCCCATGAAGACGTTCAGAGCATGGGGGACTATGTATTGGCAAGCTCTGGCGGGCACGGTGCAGTGCGTGAATTTATAGAATATATCCTGCACAGAAAAGGGATTTACGAACAAACACTGATGAGCTTTTTAGAGAGGGCAAAAAGCGGTAGCCAATGAAGCTTTGGGCAATCCTGATTCCCCTGGCGCTGCTGCTCTGCCTGCCTGGCTGCAAAGAAAGCTCGCTGGATACAAAGTTCATCGCTTTGGAGCGCGGTTTACCAGACGAAACCTCATTCAATATCAAGCAGGATGAATATCTGGATGGGCTGTTATCTTACACCATTGAAGCGGAAAAGATGGAGCGTTATAGCGAGCGGCGCATGCTTTATGGCTATAAAGTGAAGCTTAGCACTTACGACAGGGATGGGGGGTTAAATGCAGTTATAAAGGCAGATACTACTATTGTGGATGACGCCCGCAGTATCATCTTTGCCATGGGAAACGCCAGCTATGTATCGGCAGAGGGTAAGATATTCACTTCCAAGATCGTGTGGGAACGCACTATAGATGAGATAACGGCGCCGGCGTATGTGACAATGACGCGTCTGAACGACGTTTTAAGAGGCTACAACCTGCGTACCAATGGCAAGCTAAGCTATGCCGAATTGGAGCGTGTATCTGCCGAAGGAATAGTGAATGAAGCGGATTTTGATTGGTAGCCTGCTGCTAATAATCGCGCTTACGCTATTTGCCAAACAGGATGCCGGCAGCTTTCGGCTGATTCATGCCGACAAAATGTATCTGAACAATCTGCCCAGCGGTCAAATCTTAGACCTGGCGGGTAAAGTTCATTTCTTTTATGGAGATACAGAGTTTAAGAGCGATAGGGCGCTCATCCTGGATGGTCCCAAAATCGCACGGCTTTCCGGACGCGTAAGCGTGCAAAGCGATACCCTGCATTTGGCGGCGGATTCTTTGGCATATTACCGCATCCCAGAAGTGCTAAATCTGGGCGGCAAGGTAAAGCTTACGCAAAGCACTGCCGAGGGTAAAACCCGCTGGATGAAAGGGGATTATGGTATTTACGACCTGGCAAAGGATACCTTTAGCACTTGGAGCCGGGTAAGCGCTTTTGACGAAGCGGAGAATGCCACTGCCTCTTGCGGCTACGCTTTTTGGGATAGGGCAGCGGGTTATTCCTACCTCATCGAAGAGCCTTCTCTGAAGGTAGCGCAAAAGGATAGCATTAGCATCCGGGCAGATAAGATGGAATATTATGAAGAAGATAAGAAGCTGGTAGCTACCTTCAATGTAAGGGTGGAAAGCACGGATTTTAATGCTACGAGCGACTTTCTGCTCTTTTTTACCACAGAGGAAAAGGCGGTATTTGTAGGCGAACCTATGTTTTTTAACGACTTTACCACAGCTACGGCGGAGGAATTTCATCTTTGGTTTGAGGGACGTGAGCTAATTCAAGCCTCGCTGGTGGATAGTTGCACGGTATATTTTTCCGAAGAGGCGGAGGGGGAAAAGGAGAGCTGGGTAAAAGCGCAAAACATTCAGCTCTATTTTGCCGAGCGACAGATTACAAATTTCGATGCGGATACCGAGGTATCTTACTACTTTTTACAAGAAGAAAAGGATAAAAAAGACTTTTTTATCAATGCCGCTCAAGGGCAGGTATTGAAGGCTATCTTTGAGACTGATAATAAGATAAAGCTTTTGGATATGCAGGGGAGTATCCGCGGGCGTTATATTTTCAAGAATGATTCTTGACAAAATAATGGGCTTTTGCTAAGTTTAGTTCATGATGGAAATGAGAAAAATAAAAGCCCAGAATCTGGTGAAAATATACGGTAAGCGCACCGTGGTAAACGACCTCTGCCTGGAGATCAATCAAGGCGAGGTAGTGGGGATATTGGGTCCCAACGGTGCGGGTAAAACCACTACTTTCTATATGATTATCGGTCTTGCCAAGCCAAATAAAGGCAAGGTGTATCTGGATGATACAGATATTACCCACAAGGCGATGTATAAACGCGCCCGCATGGGCATTGGCTATCTGGCTCAGGCGCCCTCGATCTTTGCCAAGCTAAGCGTGGAAGATAACGTAATGGCGATATTGGAAACTCTGGGTATCCCCCGCAAAGAGCGCAAAGTGCAGTTGGAAGAGGCTTTGGAAGAGCTGGGGCTTAGCAAACTCGCCAAGCAGAAGGCATATACCCTCTCCGGCGGCGAGCGGCGCAAGCTGGAAATTACCCGCGCTTTGGTAACTAAGCCCACCTTCATCTTTATGGATGAACCCTTTGCCGGAGTGGACCCCATCGCCGTGGCAGACATCCAGGATATCATCGTAAAACTGCGCGAAAAGCAAATAGGAGTGATGATTACGGATCACAACGTAATTGAAACTTTGAAAATAGTAAATCGCGCTTATATTATCTACGAAGGCAAGATCATCGTATCTGGC
>JAQVIX010000112.1 GCA_028695495.1 Candidatus Cloacimonadota bacterium
AGTGTTTTGCAATTCATCTGCGGTAAAGATTAGCTCATATAGCGAACTGCGGTAGCTAAATTCCAGGGGAAAGCGGGCAAGCGTAGAACCATCGCCCACTACTATTTCGTCTCTGCTATCTTCTGCAAAACTAAGGCAAAAGAGTGTCAGTAAAAATGCGATTATCAGAGTCCTTTTCATTTTTCTCTTCCTCTTATATTCCTAAGGGTTGCATAGCCTCCATATTTTACTGCAAGAGCATCATTTTGCGCGTCTTGCGGTATTCGCCTGCATTTAGTCGATAAAGGTATATCCCGCTGGGTAGCGGCTGCTGATGCTCATCTTTAGCATCAAATACGATGCGGTAGCGTCCGCTGGCTTGCGATTCATTCACCAATCTGCGCACCAATTGCCCTTTCAGGTTATAGATTTCCAGCCTTACGGAAGCGGCATCTTTGAGCTCATAGCTAATAATAGTTTCCGGATTGAAGGGATTGGGGTAATTGCCCCTCAATAGAGTGGCTGCCACGGGTTGCACATCGTCTTGATTAGCCAGGGGGATCAGGTTGAAATTAAGCGTGATGTTTTGGTTTGCCAATATGGCGATCTAATCATGGCTAAGCGGATGGTAGCCATTTGCACTGGCGCTAAAGCTATAGGTTCCAATGGGTAATATCATGCTATAAGCGCCGGAATTATTGGTGGTGGTGCTTTCGCCATTGGAGCAATTTACCACCGCTGCCGGGATTCCCTGCCCATTACTACGTCGCACCATCCCCACCACGGTGCCGGTTAATTGAGTTTTAACAAGTGTGTTGGAAAAGGCGGGGCTAGAATGCAAATCTCCGCTATAAACCGCTTTTACCGCCCATTTGTAAGATTCATAAGGCAGAGAGTCCCAGTCGGTATCCGTATAGCTCGTATTATTTATCGACTCAGGGGTTAACAAGGTCCAGGCAGCTTCATTTTGCTCTTCTGCTGGGGTCAAACGCCACACTCTGTAGCCCACAATCTCGCGGTTTGCATTTACCACTCTGCTTTGCCAGGCGCTTTCTGCCATATTGCCTATATAGATATCATCGATAAACCAGGGATGCCACAAACCTTCATAAGTGCCGCCATCTGTGGCATGAAAGGCGAGCAAGATCTCTTGTCCGGCATAGTTTGAGATGTCTATAGATATCATATTTTCATAGTAATTAGTTGCGGTAGGAAACGCCGAAGCATCCCACAATACAGCCCAGCTTTCGCCGCCATCGGCAGATACTTTTACATAGTAGTGGTCTCCATTATTAGAGCCATAAGTGGCGTAAGTATCGAACTTCAGATATGCGGCGGGGGGACAGATAAAGGCGGGGGTTTGTAGCCACTCATCCTGCTGCGCCACCATCCACCAAAGACCGGCTTGCATACTGCCTTCCGGAGGCTCTACCAATGCCATGCCGGTATTTACCGCACCAAATCTGCACCAGGTGGGATACACTCCCTGAGGGCTGGCAGCACTGGTATTGGTAATAATCTGGCTCCATCCCGAGGGCGGAAAGTCCTCTCCTTCAAAGCCTTCCCTTAGTTCCATGGCGCTGGGATCGGGAGCGTTCCAGTTTAGCTCCACTGCGTCGTAATTTTCGCTCTCCCCGGCAATCAGGCTGTTGGGAGCATAAAGCGTTTCATACAGCATGATATTCCCTATATAGTAATCGTTAATGCCCACGGCGATATTCCCAACTTGGGAGCCATAACCCACTGCCGAAACAAGATAAGCATAGCTTTCACCGGCAAATACATAGGGAAAGCTAAAGTAGCCTTCGGAATCCGTAGAACTCAGGAAATTGGCAAAACCGCTCAAACGCACAAAGGCATTTGCCAAGCCCCCACCGGTGTCGTAGGCAATGATTCTGCCGCATACCATTACCCCCGGCAAAAGCTGCATATTTACATCCAGCGTAAGCATCTCATCCGCTTCTACCTGAACCGTAATGGTTTGGTTTTGATAAGTGTGTTTGCTAAAAGTGACATGGTACTCACCCGGCACCAGATAGGGAATTATGTATTCCCCGTCTGCATTGGTCTCGATTTCTTCCGGATAATCTGCCAAATATACGCTTACGCCAGAGAGAGGCAGGTTGTTTTCATCCCTTACTGTGCCGGAAATGGCGCCAATACTTACGGGTTCTACTACAAAAGAGATTTTGGGAAATACGCTGGTATGGCTTCCCGCCGGCGGGTTATTGGGGTCCACTGCAACCTCATCGGAATAGAAATTAAGCGCTCTGAGATGAAACACACCTGGATCGCACTTGAAGTAATCTGTAGCATTAAAGAATTGATTTTCCATGGGGCGCTGCACCATCACTACCAGGTTTCTGCCATTGATATAGCTAAAGGCTTCAGGGAAAGTGAAATTGATGGCATTTTGCCCGTAAGGGAAGTTCTTTACACCATCAAATACTAAAGTAAGTTCCGAAGCAGGAATCCAGCCCTGCGCCAAATCCGTTTGCCAGGTAGAACCCATCCAGATTTTTACGGCGCGGTTTGTGAGATTGCTATTGAACTGATTAAAGATCTTCATACCGTTTATCAAACCGGTAAAGTAATTTAATTCGGCAGCGCTAAAGATTACCTGATACAGCGAGGTTTGGTAATGAAAGTCCAGCGGAAAGCGGGCGTTTAGCGAACCATCGCCAAGGCGTATCTCCCGCACTCCCATACCCGTTACCGTTACATTGTGCGCCGTGCCACCACTCTCGATAATCAAGATATTGGCGTTATGCTGTCCGGTGTTATTGGGGCTAAAATCCAAACCAAAACTAATGCTTTCATCAAGCATCAGTGTAGCCGGCAAAGTGGGCAAAACGCCCAGTTCAAAGGCGGCATTGCCCGTAAGGCTAATGCTTTGGATATTTAGGGCACCCGTACCGTAATTTGTAATTACAAACTCCTGATTCGCTGTGTCGCCCATATTCACCTCGCCATAGTGATATTCATCCGGAGCAATGGCAAATATAGGATCGCTGGGGATTAGATTAAACTCCAGCTTTACATTCGGATATGCCATCACCAAGGTTTGCTGCCCGCCGCTGGGGGGATTTGAGGGGTCGATATTTACGGTATCGCTAAAGGCACGTAAACTGCGGTTTACCCCCGAACTGGCGGTGGTATGGAAAAAGCCGGCGTAATTATCGTATTGAGGGCGGTTTTCATCCACGGCAATTACCAGATTTTGGGTATTATTGTAGGTAAAAGGCGCATCCAATATAATCTCTTTCCAGCCGGCAGTGGCGTTGATGGTAAGCACTCCCGCAAATACCTGCGTAAGCTCGCTCAAGGGCAGCCAGCTGCTGGTATTGGCAAAGCGGGTGGCGTTTGTATGCCCCATATAAACTACCCACTGATTGCTATTGGTGGCAGCGGCGGCGCCATTCCAATAAAAAGATAGCTTTTCTATCTGCTGCTCTGGGATATTGATTTCGCTTTGCAGATATATGCTTTGGCTATAACTGTAGCTGTATGTAGTGTTTATTGGCAGATAGTTATTCACAGAGCCGGTGCCGATAATCAGCTCGGTTCTTTCGCCTGCGGCAAAAGCAAGGCTAAAAAGCATTAGTAAAAACATGGTATTCAAAGCTCTTTGCATTTTGATACTCCTGTCTGGTATATATATGTTTGTATTTATCTTTTATAAACTAAAACCAAATTATTTAATCAGCGAACCGCCTATGAAAAATCTTTTGCAATATTTGAGCCAATAGAAGGTTTTTCTTTGGGAATGTAGGATGAAAGGCGAAAAACGTCTGTTTTATATTGAAATAACATGACTCTTTTTTTGCAATAGAATCGGTAATATTTAAGATGTGTTTTTTGGGTTGTTATAGGCATAGCCAAAATGATGATCTGGATTGTCGTAATTTGAGATCAATAAGCGAGCTTGAGGCTGACCAGAAATACGAAAAATAACACAAAAACAAGAAATGTCCACCCCTGAAATGTAGGGGTTCAAGGCATTGAACCCGCCGAGAATTACACGCAACAGGTAAGCATTACGGATTATGTATCAATTTATTACGGTGTGTGCTGCGCACACGCTTTATTAAAAGCGGGCGCAAAACCTTGCGCCCCTACATTCTCGTTTCGTTGGATATCGTGCTTGGTTTTGGCATTTCAGGACAGCCTCTACCTCGATAGAGATATATGTATAACTTTTAATTTATCAGCAGTTCCGCTTCGTGAACTCCACGGCTGCCAAATAGATAAAGCTTTGAAAATTATACATTTCACGTTATACATTCTACGCTCCCCCGTCCCTTCCCCGTCCATTATCCGTGTAAGGGACGGGTTATTAACGAGTTACAAACGATTTACTGATCTCATGCTGTTTTTGCCAAAGAGATTTGGGGGTAAACGCATCTGTCCGGCACTTTATAGCAGCTTGTGTGGTTTACCATTTCAGCAAACTTACTGAAATGCTTCCGGATTGCTTTGGCTTCAGCATCCAGCCAGTCGCTTGAAAAACCTTGACATCTCGCGCCCCTCTCCCAAATTGGTAATCATGAGAAAAAACAGATTGGAACGAGTAGCAATAAGACTTTGCGTGATCATGGTCTTGCTGATAGTGCCTTTGAGTGCCTTCGCCCTGAATCTGGCAGAGCCGCCGGACTATCTGAAAAGCTGGCAGCGGATAAAAGGCGAGGCAGATGGCAGCGCGACCCTGTATCATTTTACGGGTAAGCTCTATAGCTATGTGCCGGGCGAAAAGCGCATGGAACTCTTTGATATCGAGGGCTATAATGTATCGCGCATCCTGCCCGCAGAAGAGGATAAAGAGGGCTTCCGCCTGCTCGCCAAAGAGGTGGTGCTTTTCAAAGACCCCAATACCGGCGAGGTTTTAGAACACTGGCGCAATCCCTTTACGGGCAGAAGCTTGCCCGTTATTCATGTTTTCAATGACCCCGTAAATCAGGATTACCAGTTCAGCCCCGAATATCTGCCCTATATCCGCCACATTCTGCCTTCCACAGATTTGGGCGAACGCATCGTATTTCACCAAGAACTTTTTCCCTTTATGGAAAACCCCATGAATCGCAAGGAATACGGCGACTTTGTGCAGAGCGACATCCTGCAAATGGGGGACTTTCTGCAATATACCGTCTCCAAAACTGACTTAGAAAATGAAGAGCTGGCGTTTCTGCCGGTAGAGCTCTATAGAACGCAAATCTTTCCCTGGCTGCCATTTATGCGGATGGCAGATAGGGCTGGCGAATTGATAATGGTATCGCGGGGCAAGAAACTGGCAGGCGGCTTTGCTGCCCTGCCGGAAAACATCAAGGATTTTGTAATGAAACGAAAGCCGGAATATGCTCTGGCACCGGATTTTGAAGCAGAAGATAACACCAATAGCTGGAACTATTTCAAACGATTATACGACCAAAGCGTGGAAGAAAGGAGTGAACCATGAAAAAGCCGGTCATCATCATCTTATTAGTGTTTTGCTGCGCAGTATTAATGGCGCAGGATATCAATGCTTTTTGGAATTTACGCCATAGTTCGCGGGATAATAATGGCAAAATACACCTGCGTTGGGAAGGGCTAAATGAATATGCCTCTTTGCCTTATGAAGCGTATTATAGCACAGGAAATATATGGCAGGCGGCAGCCGTTACGGACTATCAGAGCTTTACCAAAGAGGCGCTAATTCCCTACAATTTTGGGCAAAGGCTGCGCTACAGGCTAAAAACCAATATGGATTACATGGGGCAAGCTGTGAGCTATATGCATGCCGCCTATAGAGATAGCGATAGCTTCCCGATTCCTTTGGAGCAGCAGGCTTTGATAGCTGAAGACGCCACCGGCGATTCGCTTTTGATCTACGACCCCGCTCTGGACATCACCGATAGCTATGTAGCAAGCACCTCTACCAAGCTTTACCGCAGCTTTGGCACCGTGAGCGGCACTTTCCCCACCACTATAAACTTTACCACTTACAATCTCTATGCATCGCTCATCATCAATCCCGCTTCCGTGGCGGATACTTTGGCTTATGCAATGGTGTATTGCAGCAATATCTTAAGCCTCATCAGCCCCGGAGTTTACCGTGTGAATATGGAGGGTGCTACTCCGGATTTTAGCCGTATTGGCGACGTGCAAACCCAGGTTTCCGGTGGCAAACTCTATATGAGCTGCGATTGGGCTACGCTTACGGATGACCCCCATTTCGGCACCTGGCCCAATGCGCTAAATAGCCTGCTTTTTACCGATCTCACCATGCGGGTAAGTATCGATCTGGCTACCTTTACGCCCGAACTCAAGCCCGCCGATACGGGCGCTGCCGGCTTGGTAATCTTTGAAGATAATCTGTATCAGGTATCCGAAAACAATCTGCCAGTGCTTAATCTTATTAGTTGCGACCTTAATACCCAGGAAACGATGATCGGCTACAATGATGCCAATAGCGACTTCCCTTTAAGCGTTGAAGTATTTCGTCTGGATGCGGGCGATAACCCTATTTACACGCCCCTGGAGCCTGTTTACGCGCTGGATGGCAGCATCCGCATCGAAAATAACACCTTTGACCATGGCAATTTCTACCGCGTTTCGGATAACCTCATCGACTATGTGGTATTGGAAACTCCGATGGCAAACGATGAAGAGATACAGGTGCCGCCCGCGCGCCTAAGCTGCCGCATCTATCAGAATCCGCAGGCGGGAGACAAGAAACTGCGCATGGTATTTGATGGGCTTAGCCGCAGCCCGCTGAAACTGGATATTTACAACCTCAAGGGGCAGCACGTAATCGGCATTCCGGCGCTCTCGCCCCAGGCGGGAAGCTGGGAATATACGCTTTCGCGCAGCGATTATCCCTCTATGGCGAGCGGTGTGTATTTCCTGCGCTTTAGCCAGGACGCTGAACGCGGGATAAACCGCTTTGTGATAGTAAAATAGAGTGAGGAAATGAATTGTTCATAGATTATGCCCGAATCAGGATCAAGGCAGGCAATGGCGGGGATGGGGCGGTAAGCTTTCGCCGCGAGAAGTTCGTACCCAAGGGAGGACCGGATGGTGGCGATGGCGGCAGGGGTGGAGACGTAATCGCCCTGGGAGATAGTAACTTAAATACGCTATTGGATTACCGCTACAACAAAATCTTTCATGCGCCCAATGGAGTGCACGGCTCGGGCAATAAACGCACCGGAGCCAGCGGAACACCACTGAAACTGCGGCTGCCTTTGGGAACGGAAATCTTTATCCTTGAGGATGATAGTAAGCGCAAGATCGCGGATATCACCGAAGCCGGTGAAGAGCTAATCCTGGCAGAAGGCGGCAGAGGGGGTAAGGGCAATAGCAATTTTGCCACGCCTACAAATCAGGCGCCGCGCCACGCCAC
>JAQVIX010000024.1 GCA_028695495.1 Candidatus Cloacimonadota bacterium
CATTGCTTCCACCATCACTTTTTCCTCGCCTCTCGCCCTCGCAATGCCCTCGTCTCTCCCCACAAAATGCCGGTAGAGACGAGGGCATTGCGAGGGCGAGACACGAGCAACGCATGCGTTGCAACGAAATATGAAAGATGAATGATGAAGGCTGCGCAAGCGCAGACGGAGCATAACTGGCACATTGTGCGGGATATTTGCCAGGCTTTTGTAAGGCTATCCCTGGGTTCTCCTTGAATGTGTTGCTGTTTTTGCTTTATCATTACTGTTTGGTCCGTGACATTTTACTTAGCCACTACCAATGAACAAGCGTAATATCTGGTTCTAAAAAAATCTTGGAATGCCTGTTTGAAAATAGTTATTGACACGAAAACGAAGATGAAACACGATGCAATCGGTCAACTAATGTATATAGCGTGTATATAAGAGGAAAAAGGATTTCCTCAACTAACCCGAGAAACAATGAATTGGTTTTTACACCAATAATTGGGACTCAACATGGAAACAACTATCTGGCTGAAAGAATAACATATGGGAGTCAACCATGAAACGAGAAATGGTTTACATACTGCTTCTGATTTGCGGAGCAGTGTTTTTGAGCGGCAAAGGATGGGCGCTGGGGTATGAAGACGATGCCTTGATTGAGCTGGAAGCCCAAAAAGACATGATGGCTTATGTCCAGTCCACCTTCCCACTACGTTTTGGCAGTGATCTTCAAACAGGTGATTTTGTACAATATGAACTTAGCGACCATCATTCTGGCGAAAGTGAGCCTGAGTTTAATAGTTTAATAGTAACCGACAGGCAGAATAATGTGCTTACTATCAAAGAAGAATTTGAAGGCAATGTTCTCTTTTACAAGATCGATATAAGCAGTAATACCCTACTGGAGTATTGGGGATTTGATGAGGACGGGAACGAGCATCGACCGACATTTCTCGCCGCTGTGGAAGTAGAAAGCAGGATGAATTCAATGCTCGCTCCAGATCATAAAGCTAAGGCTCCCAATATCCCCGCCGAGTTTGCTACCCCACGCTTCCTCAGCCTGCCCCTAAGTGAAAGCATCAGCATTGGTCGATCAAACCTGATTTGCGATGTTAAAGCTCTGGATCTGCCCAATGTGGAGGGCATCACACCAGAACTCAGGTCTGCCATCCAGGAACTTAGCAAGGTATTCGTATCAAACTCCGTGCCGAAGATGCTACCAGTCAAATTAATGGCTTCCTACCTTAATAATCCTGAGCTATTTGAAGACAATAAGGGTTTGGTTGCATATTATTGTCAAAAAGACCACCCGTTCCCTTCGATTAGAGCCATCATCACCCTAAAATAGAGCCACCCAATATCCTGTTTTTGATCCACCCCCTAAAACATCCAGAAAAAATAAAAGAAAGTGTAGATGGCATTTAAAATTGCTACACTTTGGCACTCGAAATTGGTACACTGATACAAAATGAACTCTATTGCTTAAGATTGTAAGATTAGACTAATTTAGAAGGACAAAGGTTCCGCACAGATGAGCCACCTTTCTTGGATGTTTCTATTTGTATACTCTGCAAACGCTGATCAGCATTGCCTTCCAGCACTCATTTTGGCTATGCCTTAGAAAACTCAAATCTTAAGGGTACCTCAATGTTTGTATTTAAGAGCGCTATGTAATACTTTGTATTCCTTTGATATAATCCTTGTTATCCGTTGCCACGAGGTTTGGCAATTCGTGCCATCAATTTGGCAAAAATGTTTTTGTATGGATTTTGGGTAGGGGAAATTGACAAAAGTTTGGCAAAAAGCTGGGGTTTGTGTTGGATTAAACGAAAATTGCCAAATTGATGGCAATTTTTACGGGTTGAGATTGACATCAATTTGGCAAAAACAGGGTTAAGATTACAAGTGCGAGGCTTAATTTTCCATGCGCAAAGGCTTAATCTGGGTCTTGCGGGGATGGCATACCGGTATCGCTGGCGCGCTGTAGGGTGTATTTATTCTCGCTTACGAACTCTATAATGCAGGCGTCCAGGTAGTATATCTTATTGCGGTGATAGGGATATACGCGGGTAATGATAACATCCAGATAAGGATAGTACTTTGCGGTGCTGGGTATGCCACCAGTGCCGAAAGGCCAGAGGCGCACCACGGTGCCTTGCAGTGCCTTTACAATGAGATAATCGGCATTGGAGATGCTAAGCATATCTATGGTGCCGGAGGCGTATTCCCCTCGCGATACAATGTCTGCATCGCCGTTGATGACGCTACGCCGCACATCAAATTCATGCGCATCCGGCACAAAGGATATGATCCCGCCGGTAAGCGTCTTTTGCACATCTGATACCAGAATTACAGGGTCTTTAACCTCCGGAACTATCTGCCTCATGCTAACACCTCATAAGTCATTTTTCGGGTTGCCACATCGATCTCCACGCGGCGGTGGCGATATTGCAAACCAGGAGCTATGATTTCATACACATAGCGTGTGCCTACGTTCATCCAGTGCCCCGCAAGCTGCGCCACCCACATATCCAGCCAATTAAGCCCGTTTTCACCATCCGCAATGTCATAGATACCAGAGCGGTAATCGCCACGGTCGTTCACAAAATAAAGCTTAAACATGTTGGGATAAGTCATTGATAGCACTTTAGGATCGGGCGTCCCAGTGTCTATGGACTCAGCCTGATAGGGTAGGATTGAATAATCAGCCCCCGGCACACCATAGGTATATGGCTGGAAGTGCCCCATATCATCATACTCACCATAGATGTAGTCAAAAGAGCCTGTCTCTAACCGCGCTGCCACGCCAATATAATTGCGATACATCTCCAACGCCAGGCTCCGTTTCCCCATTGTGGCGCTATCGCTGGGCGGGGCGGATATATCGATCTCCACTACCTGGTAGTCTGCACGGAATATATCGATGGAAAGAGCGCAGGATGCACAAAGCCAGCGCAATAGTTCCAGGCAATTGGGTTTCGCATATGCCGTTTCAAAGTCTGTGGCGGGGTGATCCGTGTGTTTCTTGCTACCCAGGCGAGCGAGAGACTGCAGACTGACGCCCAGGGTGGCATAATTCCGCCACTCCGACACCCAGCCCATAAGGGGATCCCAGGCGGTTGTATAATAGAAGCTGGGTTTTTCGCCCACAGATACATCTATCGAAGCCACCGCAAGCCCGGTTGCCTTCCGGATGAGCATTTGGATCAGAAAAAGCACCTGGTAATATTGCCTACCCCAGATTAGTTGCCCCTGTCCTACCCCGCTTTGATTGTTATACTGTGCGTAAGATGGGCTGATTCCGCTCCATTCGACTGTAAGCACCCCCACCCTATACTTCGTAAGGCGGTGGAGGATATGCGGACAGCGCAGGCTATACATCTGCGTGGCATAATCGTATTCAATAGCCGCTACGTAGAAGGATACCTGGGCGCTTTCGTTTTGTTTGACCGTGATGGTATCGCCCACACTGAAGCCGCTGCTGGTGGTGCCGATGTATACCTCCGGAAGCTCGAAGGTATAGTCATCATTCATGCGATACTCAATGGGCGTAATGCTTTTAATGGCACCGGAGACGTCTGAGCCATTATTAAGCACTTGGAACATAGCCACGCTCCCCCATGCGCAAACGAGAGGCATCCATCTCACGAATCGAAGCCGGGTTGGAGCCGCCCTGGACTACCACTTCCACTTTCTTTTTTACCAAGTTGAGATTGATGATATCGAGTTTATCAATAATAGTATCCACCTTACGCTCAATGTCTGGTGCGGGACATGATACCAGCCCGCCGGCGCTTCCACTTAGCCCCGCATCAGAAACACCACCGCCAACAAGACCTCCATCGGCATAGCCCTTCCCTGCTGCACGCAACTGAGATACTCCTACCCAGGGAGATGCAAAAAAGCGCACCATGTTGTAATCTGCCGCGATAGTTCTTAAAAGTCCCTTATCAAGTGACGACAGAGTCGGCTGTCCAGGCTCATTTATTTGCTTTAGAAGCGGGAGATATTTCTTTGTTGATGCGGCATTGACGACAAATTCGCCATCCGACAATAACGCCAGATTTGCGTCATCTCGCGGACCGCCTATGCCTCGAAACAGACCACCCTGGGCGAACTTTTGAGCTTTGATAATGCCGATTTGAACCGCTCCCATAGTAGTAATAACACCTGCCAATATAGGGCCTATTATTGGCCCCATAGCAAGCGCCTTGGTGACGCCCTCAGCGACATTGATAGTAGCCTGAGTAATTGCAAGTGCGCGCTGTATGCGTTTGTAGCGCCTTTCTTCTTCTGCATAAGCTTTGGTTATTTTCTGCTTTTCCGCCAATAGCCGCTCATTTTCCCAGCCTTCTTTCCCAGCTCGCTCCTCAAGCGCTGCGATCTCGGCATCCCTACGCTGAATAGATAGGCGCAAAAGCCCGGAGGCTACGCTTGTGGTTTGGCTAAAAAGGGTGTTAAAAGTGTCTTTTATAGCCTGAACTTTGGCTTGGTCTGCCGGATCATCAGGATCGAAGCCCAATATGCCGCCAAAGAACCAACTCTTGGGTTTGTCCCCACCCTTCTCGTTTTTTATTCCATATTCTTTCTTTAAGTCATTTAATTCATCAAGCAGCTTCCTGATGAGTTCCATTTTTTGATCATCGCTTAACGACATCGAGTCAACTTCGTCTTCAATCTTTTTGCGCTTCCACTCGAAGTAGCCCTCATCAGCGAACTTCATGGTTTCATAATAGCTTTCCTCGTCTTTTATGGCTTGCTCGATGCGCTTTTGGGCGAGGGCGATAATCTCGTCATTCGCCTGCTTTTGCACATCTGCCGCTTGAGCTTCGTATTTGCCACGGATTTCGTTTAGCCTGGATAACCCCTCTTCTTCGGTTATCTCCTTGGCAGCCATTGAATCCAAGACAACCCTTTGTTCTGCATCCATTTCGCTTGCCAGGATGGCAAGTTTCTTTTGGTGCGCATCCAAATTGGCAAGGGCGGCGTCCGAATGGTATTTCTTTAAGTTTTCAAGGAGTTTAGCGTATGCTTGGGCTGTCTCGGACACTTCTTCTTTAACGGAAGTGGCGATGTTTGCACCGGCACCAGCACCAGTGCCTTTGGGTTTTTCCTTTTCCTTTGGCGGAATAATCTCGTCTTCCGGGTAGGTGGAGAGAAGGGCGGCACGCTGGTCTTCGTATTCTTTAAGCGCCTCTTCCTCTTCCTTAATCAGATTATTCAGGCGGGCTTTTTGTCTCTCCAATGTTTGTCCATAAGTGTCGATTATATATCCCTGGGTCGTCACCAACTTAAACCCTTCAGGGTTGACATCTGTTAGCTGCTTCCCCCGTGCGACCATTCTACTCTCTGTTAATGCGATATCGGTCTCTGTTGTTTTTGTGGCAAGCTGAGCTTTCCTTAGCTTTGCGAGATTGTCTTTTAATATAGCTTCTTCCACCTGGGCTTTCAGATATTTATCAAGCTCTTCCCGGGCATTACCAATATTCTCGGCGATCTCCGCCCAATTACCCTTTTCTAATACTTGTTTGCTCAGATAGTTGGGGTATTTGTCCAACAGTTCTTCAAGTGTCTTTTGATAATCGCGTTGTTGTTCATCAGTTTTTTGGGTTTCTTGGTGTAGTTTTGTGAATCTGCTGATCAGCAATTCAAATTCAACCCGCTGCTCGAAGGTGGCTTTAGTGACGCGTTGTTGTTCTGTTGCGAGTCCGAGCATACTGTTGACCAGGTTGCCAATCCCAAGCGCTGCCTGGGTGAGAGTAGGCATAAAGGCGTTGCCGATCTGCGCACCAAGCTGATACATGGCGTCTTGCATGTTCGACACCGCACCCGTATAGCTTTCCGCCATGGTCTCGGCGGTGCCGGCTATGCCTGCGGCGGGGTCACTGAGGGTCTCGATCAATACGTCCCGAAACTCCGGAAGTGTGAGTTTGGTAAGATCTTCAATGCCTGTGAAGCTGCTGATCAGCTCCAGGATACCGCGGCGGCGGAGTTGCTCAGCGGAGCCGGCTCCACCTGCGAAGGCGCGTCCCATGGCGTTGGCAGCGTCCACTATGTCTATACCCATGTATGCGGCGAGGTTTGCGGCCACCTCGATAGTATATTCCGCTTCCATGCCAAAGGCTTTGAGCTGTGCGCCGGCTTCAGCTACTTGCATTAGGGTTGCGGGTGTTTTTGCCGCTACTTTGCGGAACTCATCGAAGGCATCTTTCGCTTTATCGGCATCCCGATACATAGCTTCCAGGCGCAGGCGTAGCTGCTCCATCTCGGCAGCGGGCTTCACCACCGCCTGGATCGCTTTGGAAAGCATTTGAACGCCTTTTAGCACGCCGGCAAAGGCTAATGTGGTCTCGGCGAGGGCGGTGCGCAATCCGGCTATCCCGCTGGCTGCCTGGTCGGCTTTTATCTTGATTTCTTTGCCGTCGATTTTGGCAATTTCCTCTTTGGTGAGACCAAGCTGGCGCATTAGCTCTTTTGCGTCCAGGGTGATCGATATCTTCATGTCAGCCATGGTTTAGCTCCTTCAATTGCTGGCGTTCACGTTCCAGGGCGTCCATGTGTTTTTGGATGTAATATAGCGCTTCGGCGATCTCGATATCCGGATAATACAGATGGTTCTGGAGTAGGATCATCTTGATATCCCAAAAGGGGTTTAGGCTTTTGGCTCCGGATTGGGTGCTGGTATTACCTGGGCGAGGAATCCGGGCAGCAACGCCAAGTCCTCGCTCATATCGGTAAAAAAAGCGGTGATCGCCTCTAATACCTGGCTGGGGGTGTATTCGCCCACTTCGGCTTCGCTTTTGCCGGTGATGACGGATAAGAAGGCGTGTAGCTTGCGCTCTTTCAGGAGAGCGGAGAGTAGAGACTGGATGGATAGCTCGAACTTGCCGCCGTCGAGTAAACCGGCTAAGCCGAGATCGTCTAAGATGATGTAGGCTTCGGATAGGGTGTTTAGGGTAGGTTTCATTCTTCTACCCCCAATGTCATTTTCACGTAATCTTTTGCGAATCCGCGCCAGGATTGGTATTCTGCCCATTCATCTGCGCTGGGTTCAGGGTCGGTGAGGTGGTTGTTGAGCAGTGCAATCTCAGCGTCCACGGGGTAGCGGTGGTGGATGATAGCGGATACGATGGTAGAGTAATACAGGTTGGGAACCCGCACCTCATCGTAGTTCCAGCCGGGCTCGTTTTCCTGCCCGGTTCCTGGCTCCAGGTTGAAGCGGATGGCATAGCCTGGGTAATGGGCTTCAATTAGTTTTGGTTTGATGGTATCAAACATGGTTATCTCCTTTTAAGTGAATGTATAGTAGGCGTTTTCTTTTGTAGGGGTGGTTGAAAAAGGCAGCATGTTTTTGCGCACCGCATCATGCAACTGCCGAAGCATTGGAGCGGATTGAGTCCATGAAATATAAGTGATTCCGTCTTTGATGAATTGTATTTTTGCTGCGGGTTTGCCATTGTGTTTGCTATCCCCAAAATGAACCCCTTGCACAATGATTTCGGCGCCAAAAACATCTTCAAACTTGATATTCTGCCCAGTGAGAAACTTCTCATCTGAAAAGTCGTTAAACTTGTTCATACCGTCTCCTAAGTGGATTTTTGATATTGTGTTTCTTTGCGGTGGCGGCGAATGCACGCCGGACAGCGGGATTGAATACTTTTGCTTGGAGATTATGTGTATTAGCCGGCAGCATCCAGCCGTAATAGCTCATTATGGATCTGACATCAGCCAAAGAGGCGTGTTGTTTGCGCACAATTCGGCGTGAGCGGCGTAATATCCGCATCGAAGTGCGCTTTCTCAGTAGCGTATAATTATGGAAAAAGCGATAGCCTAAGAAGTCAATGCCGCGGATATTAACCGGGAATATTTGCCAATTGCCTTTCAACTCCAGATGGCAATGATCATGAAGGTAAGTTCTGATCTGATTAAGCCAGGCGTGAAGCTCCGTCTTGGAATCGCTAAGGATGACAATATCATCACAGTAGCGATAATAGTGTTTAATTTTTAGCACTTGTTTACAATACCAATCGAAGGGCGTAAGGAACAGATTGGCAAGGTGCTGGCTCATATAGTTCCCGATGGGAAGCCCATCACAGCTATCAATGATAGTATCGAGAAGCCAAAGCAGATCAGGGTCTTTGATTTTGCGGCGAACTACCTGTTTTGTAATGTTGTTTTCGCAACTGGGGTAGAACTTTTTTACATCGAGTTTCAAGCAGTATTGCGGCTTTTCTGCGCGCATGATGCGTTGGATTTTGCGCATAGCGCGGTGAATGCCCCGCCCCTTGATGCAACAATATGAGTCTGCAATGTAAGATCGCACCCAGATGGGCTCTATAACCTGCAAGATGGCGTGATGAACAATGCGGTGGGGAAAGTAGTCGAGCTTGAATATTACGCGCTGTTTGCCGCACTCTGCACGTTTTATGAACTTTTTATAGCGACCAACCACGTATTTTTTTGTTTGCAGCATGTGTCTGACGCGCCCCAGGTAAAGGTCGGGATTTGCATCTACCTTTTTTACGTCCCGGTAATGCGTTTTGCCTTTGCGCGCGTTATGGTGTGCGATACGAAGGTTATCCATATCGCAGACCTTTTCATACAGATGTCCGTATCTTCTCATGCTCTGCTGTTGCCTCCGCGGCGTTCGACACGAAAAGAGCTACCAGCCGCTATGGATGCAGTTGTGTGTTTTGCCGATAGGCAAGGACGTCGGAGCGCAGGTAAATACTTGAACATCCAACAGTATAGGCGCCCACTGTAGTTCGCATTCCGATTCCCGGACCCGTTATTCACGTTCACGTAAAACGCTCCCGCATTCGCACCCGAATTCGAATTGCCGCTGACTGCGAGCAATCTCACGACACCCTGAGTTGTGTTAGTAACACTCATATTTGTTAGCACCACTTATTTTTTTTTGCGCAGAGGCGCCCACCGTAGTGCGCATTCCGAGACCCGGAGCCGTTATTCACGCTCACGTAAAACGCCCCCGCAAGCGCACCCGAATACGAATAGCCGCCGACCGCGAGCAATCGTAGGGTTTCCGGATTAGGAGGCACGGTATCCACATATAGGTTATCTCCGACATACGCAGTGCTGGATGGCGTTTTTATGGTTGGGAGCATATGGCGCGATGGCTTTCGCCAGTATCTGTTCCCTGAAACCCACTCTGTTCCGTCATGTTCGCTGGTCTCCATGCGATCCGGTAGCATTACATACCCGGTCAAGATAGCATCCGAAAAGAGGTTTGGATCATCCGTCACATACGAATACGCCACTCCCAGATTGCCATCCGGCTCCGCATACATCAGATTGTAGCCATCCACAAACATAAATAGATGCCCCCACGGATTTTCAATGCCTCGGAAAGAGACAGACTGCACAGTATAAATATTGCCACCCTGAGCCTTCATTCGTGCCAGGCTGCCGAGGGTGGACATGTCCCAAGAGTGATTGCCGGAGCGGACAGTATCACCTGATCTGCGCACCGGTCTGTACCCATTATAGGCACTCCAGCCAGTTCCGCCGCCGGGCCAATCAGTAACGCCCTTACCATATCTCGCCTGTGTCTGGAAAGAGCCTGCCTCAACCAGCATTAGATACTGAATAGCCAGATTATTGAAAAATCCTTGTTGGTGATACGAATCACCCAGGGCGGCGCACTTTGTGCGCACCTCCGAGCGATATACGTTTGTGAGCGGATAAAAGCCAACCACAGACATCATGAAAGACCCCAACGGTGAATAGCTCATATTTTCCCATACTTCATTTTTGTCGCTCCACTTGCCGCTCCAACCATCGACCGGTATGCCAAAAGCATCGGTGTTTACTCCCTCCACGGCGGAATAGTAGAAAGGCGGGGAGTATGTTGCGCCTGACATTGGCTTCAAGCTGACTTCGCGATACTCCCATATGCCTGATTTGTCCGCTTTTATCCGCTTCCTATAGTAAAAAGCAGGAACTTCGACCATAAACTGTCCATCGCTGCCATCCAGTTTTGCATCCCCTATCACGCCTATAGTGCATGGTTTACCCTTATCATCTAATCCCCAGTCTATCAAAAGGGGGTTTGATAAGATGTAGGTATCCCCTCCAGCACCGATAATTAAGGCATAGTGCTGACGAACACCAGACCCATCCTGAAGCCGGATCATACAACCAATATGAGCGGGGTCTGCAATACCATCTATACTCACAGTAGCGTTATCTTCATTATGCGGAGCATAAACATCTAGGACGTTCACGATGGTTGGGGAATAACTGCCTTCCTTGAACATTGAATTATCTGGGTCCAGGTAATAGACTACTTCGCCGTCAAGACCCAAAATGCAGCGCTTCATGCCGCTGTTGATTGGCAGCATAGCGTCCGGCACCGGCGCATCCGCAGAATATCCAGATAGTGATCCCGTCCGCTCGTAAACATAGCCAGAACCGGTGTCGCTGAACCGAACGCCATGGATGTTCGCATCACCTTCGCCGGCGATCACCCCTTTACATAATCTAAGCTTATTCAGCCGGTTCAGCGTCAACATCGGATTCAACATCTTATTACCCCAAAACAGTGAGGCTGGCGACACCGCCATACACAGATACTACCTGCCCTGCCGGCAGTGGGAATACGATGTCGCCTACCAGGATGATACCATCATCTTCGCCGGCTGCAGGGTCCTCACCTATGGCAAAAAAGATGGGTTCCGCGCAGGCGAGGCGAACCACGACTTCATTATCTTCGCTGATTACGGTGCTCTCGGCGTGCGCAGAACTCCCATCCAATACTTGGTTTTCCCCCAGGTGCACGATGGGCAGGGGAATATTGTTGTTATCTCTTTTGAGCGTAATCAT
Organism: Candidatus Cloacimonadota bacterium; assembly: GCA_028695495.1. Taxonomy (GTDB): domain Bacteria; phylum Cloacimonadota; class Cloacimonadia; order Cloacimonadales; family Cloacimonadaceae; genus UBA5456. Next base: position 10,828 of record JAQVIX010000024.1, read on the forward strand.
TTGTTCTCCTTTTTGGGGTCAATCTCCCCTCATTGATGAGCCGTAGCTCAAAATCCGAAAAAGCGGTGCTAATCTCTTCGCGCACGATCAGCCGGAAGCGCTCCTCTTTTACAATACCAGCCTGCAACAGCTTCACTTCTTCTTTGAGCCGCAGCAAGTCTGCCACCAGCGTAGCCTTGTTTTTGTCGTTCTTTTTGATATTTGCCAAAATGATGGCATTTACCAGGGAGAGCACAGCGCCAAAGATAGATAGAGCGATTGCATCCATTAGCCCATCTCCTTATTGGCATATATCTCGATCCCCAATAACGCCTCTCCAGATTTTTGGTCTATCGCTATGGGGTCAATATCGTATCCGGTAGCATCTACTTCTATGCTTTTGGCGCTAGCGTATAAAAAGCCGAAAAAGAAGCCACTGCTATCTGTTTCCATCTCGCCGAGATACTCACCATCGCTTACCAACGCATACTTGATAGGCGCTCCATCATGATCATATATATGACCCTCAAGGTAGAAGAAGTCGTCAATATCCAGGATCGATACGTGGTCTATTACTATCGTATTTGGCGCATGCTTACGCTCCGCCTCGATCTTGATTTTCACCACGTCCTCGGATTCTGCTATTACATAGAGCTTCACTAAAACGCCATGCAAGATGCTTAAATGTTTGAGGTTGTGAGGATCGAATATAGCGATGGTGCAGATTTGGTTATGGAAGTATTCTCGCAGCGCAGCATATTTCCCCTTGGACACATCGAGGGTTCCGCAGGCGAATTTGGTGGTCTCTTCTACTACCCAACCCGTGCCGTCTGCCATATCGTGGATGATAGGGTCGCTATTCCAAGCGATCTCGGCATCCACCAGCTGCAGCTTTTGAAAGCCATCCAGCGGCTGAGTATCCAGAGCATCAAACAAGGTTGCCGCACTTGCTACCACTCCCTTTTTGATATACACGTTGTAAAACATTGCTATCTCCTTCTAAAAAGGGGTGTTTCCACCCCTTATTCGTTCACGGTCACAAGTTGGAATGGCTTGGTGGCAATATCCGCCCCGTGTCTGCGTTCGCCGGTGATTACTATCTTTGGCGTTTCCGCACTTTGAAATTCCGGTTTGGGATATACTCTTACGCCGAAGGCGGCGAAGCCGATACCAGGATTGTCAGGGTCAAGCAGCATAATATCCAGTTTTTGGTTCATCAGACCACGGATAGTCGCAAAATCAGTCGCATCGAAGTCTGTCACAGTAATCTCGCTTAGCACTTTTTCAGAGACTACGCGATCGGTAGAGCCGCCATCCGCTGGCTCCTCTTTGTCTTTGTCGGGATTAGCGAGAGCGGCTACCACATTACCGGGGAGCGGAGTCCATCCGGATAAGGTGTAATCCGGATATGTACCGCCCTTCGTTGCGGTGGTGATGATCGAACCTGCGGTGCGGTAAAACACCCGCTTAAAATATCTTACGTCCATTATTTCCTCCTATTAAGAGAACTGCGCTCAAAAGCCACCTGGACGGCGGCTTCCATGCTGCCATACTTCTTTAGTAACACGCTTTGCATCTCAGGGGGCAGAATGTTTTGCGCAGTCAATACTGCTTGTTGTTTTTTTAGTTCAGACGACACATCACTTCTATCCAAATCAATATTTACTAATATGTTTATTAGTGCATCGATGGCAGCTTGCGCCTGGTTGTCTGTGATTTCCAAACCAATTTTACGAGTCCATTTCATGATCAAAGGCACACCCACAATGGTGAGGATCACGCCGATCAGGTTGCCAATGGGTGCCTTCATTCCGTCCCAAATCGTGGCGCCCAGGAGCATAGAGGGCGCCACTGCCAGGAGCAGGAGTATTAAAAAGATCACTTTACGCATTGTCACATCCTTTTAAATAGTATATAAGCATTTGCGGCAGTAGCGGCTGCGGATCGGCGCACCCAAAAAACTGGTTTACTGATAACGGGTAAATCCACCCCCGCGGTGGGCAAGCTGATGTCCGCAGCGGGATTGACATAAACGCTATCTGCCGCTACCTTTAAGGCAGCAGAAGCCACTACGAAAGCGCTGTAGGTGCCAGGGGGCACCACTACTTTGTTCCACAGCGTATCTGCGCTGCATACCACTGTGAGTGTGCTAAAGCTGCGTCCAGCCTGGATCGGTATTCCGTTTCTGTCCGGGGCGAGGGTCTGAGCTGGCAAAATAGCAACTAAGACCATTAGCAGCAGGGCTAAGACAATGACTTTCATATTCATTTCCGCCTCCTATGCCACGTCTTTACGGTAAGCCACCATGTAATTGGCTTTTTGCACGGTAGCGCCGTAAACGCTATAGATGTTTATTACATCGCCGGGAATATGCGCATCGGGGGAGGCCTTGGCGTCAAACTCGCGCTGGCGTCCCCAGCCCATAGCCGCCTTGGAATAAAACAGCGCAATTGGCAGGGTGCCGTTTGCAGTAGCCCAGCCGGAAGTAACCTTTGGAATATCGGCATTTACGATGATGTCGAAGCCCAGGCAACGACCGATCACACCATCGCGCATGGCGTTGGTATCCGCTATCTTATCCCGGCTTACGAAATCGGGAATATCAAAGAGTCCGGCTTCCAGATCGGGGTGAATAGCGCAATAGCGATAGCGGCGGGGAGCCTTCTGTTGATTCAGCTTTTTGCGGGCATCTACAAAGTCTGCACGGGTGATCTGATGTCCGGTGGTGTCCGATATAGTGTTTTTGAAGCCAGCAGTGGCGGAGAGCCCAGCCACCATTACGCCGGTGATATAGGCGTCATAATCATCTATGAGCGCTTCTGACGCTTGCTCGGTAAGCTCCTGAAGCTGGTCTACGTCGCTTTGCGCCACATCGATATCCGAAAGGGTAAAAACACAGCCTTTCTTCTGATTAAAACTAATCTCCACAGCATCGCGGCTGGGATCATCGGAACCATTTGCGGGAAGGGCGCGGACGGTGAGTCCGGAGAGCGTAGGGCCGTTGTAGCCTGCCGCCTTTTTGCCCAAGGTAAAAGGGGTGTAATCCATGATCGAGTTTGCCACGCACTGAGTTTCCTGCATGGCGCGAATCATCGCCTGGAGTACCTTATCCGCCCAGAGTTCTCTAAAAAAAGCCATTATCTGCCTCCGTATAGTGCTTTATCGCGCAGAGCGTTGAAAGCCTGCGGATTCTCTTGTTTCATCTTTTCGGCTTTTGCCGGGTTGCGTAGCAGCTCATCGTACTCCTTTTTGGGGTCTGCGGGGCTGCTATCTGCGTTTTCTGGAATGTTTTGGGTTTCTACAATGTTCACAGCGGCGGTAGCTGCCACAAACTTCTCGAATACTTCCTTACCCTGATTTGCCATAAACAGGGCGGTCTCGCGCTGTGCCGGCAAAATCTTTTTGGCAGCGATGGCGTCATCTACCAGCTTCTGGGTTTCTATCTGGGCCAGGGAAGCATCCCGGGCTGCGATAGTGGCTGTCATTTCGGCATTTTTGCTGGTGAGTGCCGCATTTTCGGCTTTCAACTGAGCAATTTCTTCTTCGTGTGTCATACCTATCTCCTTTTTATTGCCGGAATCTACCGGCTTATTATTTGCATATCTTGCGTTGATGAGGGGTTCCAAGTCGGCGCGAAAGTAGGGCGTATTGGTGAGCGCTACAGAATGCAGACTACAGCCGATCCAGGCGTTTGTATGGGGATCGTTGTCGTTGAACACCAAAACAGGGCTTACGTATGCGTATTTTTTGGCTTTAATCATTTCCCTGGCCTCTTCCGTCCATTCTACCTGGGTAGCATATACGCCATTTTCGCGTAGCTCCAGCGAGCTAATCCATCCGGCAGCGGGTGCGGGCTGGCCATTATCTGCGGCATTCAGCGATTGGTGCTCGAAATCGATTACCAGCTTGATGCCAAATGCCTTAAAATTGCGGATAATATCATAGCAGTCTTCACGCGTGATGCGGAAGCCGCGCTGAGGATAATCCCCAATCGGAACGATGTGTATTTCATTGGGCGCACCGTCCACGCCCTGGCTAAAACTGAGTACCTTCATGTAAACCTCACTGGCTAAGATGGGGTCACTATAGCACAGCCTACAAAAACTTATTAAAAGTATCGTAAATTACGATACTTTTTCTTGTTTTTTGCCATTTTCATTATCATGGAATCCAAGAGATGGAGGTCTATATGACAAAGAAAATGATGGATTGGTTCCTGCTGAAATTAAAAGAGCTGGATACCTTAAAACAAGTGGAACCTTACGAAGGTCAGTTTGAAGACCCGGAAGACGTAAGCGTCTTTCCACCGGCGGCGCTGGTGACCCTAAATCAGTTCTCAAACACGCGGGAAGCCACACGCGCCGTATTGCACTACAATGTATCCGTTTACGTGATTTGCACCCACATCCACGGCAACTCACCGGACACCATGCTGGATACCATCGATGCGATTACCGCGTTGCTGCATGACAAAGGCGTGCGCTACAACACAGAAAAAGAAGATGAAGCAGAAGTTCCTGTAAATTACTTCGGCAGGTGTTTTCTGGTGGATGGCAATTTCGTAGGCATTTTACCAGGCATGTCCGTTTACCGCCTGAATTTTACAGTAAAGAGGTAATAAAAATGTACTGCACCCAAGCAAATGTGGAAGCGAGATTAGGGCAATTTGCTGAGCTCATTTTATCCGGGCTGGAAGATAAAGATGTCTTGGCTTTCATTACAGAAGCCGATGATATCATCGATGGCTATATTGCCGCCGCAGTTCCGCTTCCTTTCACCTCCACACCAAAGCTGATCGCCGCCATCTCCACGGATATTGCGGTGCGCAATCTTTGGGCACAAAAGCAAGCTAAAACCCTGCCAGACCACATCCGGCTGGATTATGAAAACGCACTCAAACTACTGATGAACATCGCCAAAGGCACCCTGAAACTAAGCGCACAAGACCCCGCTGCCGATGATTATACCGATATGAAATACAGCGCCAGCCGGCGCAATTTTGGAGCGACACTATGAATAAACTCTTAGGCGCCATCGGCATCCTGGTCACCCGTGATATCAAACGCCGCATCCGGGAAGGCAAAATCGTGCCACCCAGCAAAAGCCGGAAAGAAGGCACAACCCTGGTTAAGTCCAGCAAATTAGTGAATTCCATCCATTGGGTGGCGACCAGCGACCAAGTAATCATCGGTACTGATCTCAAATACGCCCGCATCCACCATGAAGGCGGCATCATCCGTCCTGTATCCGCCCAATACCTGGCTATCCCACTCACCAAAGAAGCTGCCGCCAAAAGGCCGCGTGATTGGAAAAACACCTTCGTGCGCAAGAGCGTGATTTTCCGGAAATTAGATAGCGGGGAAATAGAAGCACTGTATGCCCTCAAAACGCAGGTGGTAATGCCGGCGCGCCCATACATGGAAGTTCCTGACCAAACATGGGGCGACATCCGCCATCTCGTGCAAAAGTACATCGCTAATAACATCAAGAGAGGTAATTAAATGGCATATACACAGGTTCAAAAAGACAACGCTTTAGCTAAGTTTGTAGAAGGTAAGGCTTTGACAGACATCTCCACCCAACTGGGTATCCCGCTCAAAACCCTCTACAATTGGCGCAAAAAGTACGAATGGGATAGCCGCATCCGCGTGGGCAATATCGAGATCGCCATCACCGTAGAACAGGAAATTTACAAACTGCTCCAAAAGATGATCGAAACCGAATCCATCGGAGACCCCGCGCAGGTGGATAAACTCTCCAAGCTAACCAAGGTTTTGGAGCGCATCAATCCCAGCCGCCAGGTTTACAATAGCCTTTACCGCTTTCTCGATGGCATTACAGACTACGTGAACCGCACCCGCGAGCCAGAATTGACAAAAGTTTGGCAAAAACACCTGCGGGCAATTGGTGAACACCTGCGCCAAGTATTCGCACCCAAGGAGTCTTAAATGACCGCCAAAACGCAAGTTTCTGCCCGTAATTACGATAAACTTATCGAAGATTTGGTCAGCAAAATCAAGCTGGAAGCCAAGCCCTTCACCAAATGCGATCCGCTGTCCATCGCCAGGCGCAGTTCCAGAGCACTGGATGATTACGAATTCTTTGCCAAGACCTATTTTCCGCACCACATTACACGTCCCTTTGGCGCTTGGCACCGTGAAATCATTGACGCCACGCAAATACCGAAAACCATCACCGCCATTGCCGGACCGCGGGCGCATGGCAAGACAATTATCGTTGCAGATACCCGCCCCATCTGGCTGATGCTGCGCGGCAATATCAAATTCTACGTAGCTGCCTGTGCGGACGAGCTATTAGCCACCGAACGCACCGGCAGCATCGCCGCCGAGTTAGCTCACAATGAGCGGCTGCTGATGGATTTTGGCCCGCAATTGCCCAGCGTTTGGGCCGATAGCGATTTCATCACCCGCAGAGGCTGCCGCTTCCTGGCACGCGGCTACAAACAGACTATTCGCGGGCTTACCCATGGCAGCTACCGCCCGGATTATATCGTGGTGGACGACCTCGAAAATCACCTTGCCACCAACCCCCGCATCGCCCAAGAAAAGAAGGACTTTGTGCGCGAAGAATGCTTTGGCGCGCTGCCTCTGGAAAACGACAGAGGGGTAGTGATCTGGCTGGGCAATCTCACCCATGCCGATAGCGCCTTAGCCTATTTCAAAAAAGACTGCGAAGACGATCCGGATAACCCTTTTCTGCGCTTCATTTTAGCCAAAGCGATTCTGGAAGACGGCACTCCCTTATGGCCGGAAGGCTACACTATCCAAGATTTGGAAAACATCAAAAGAGCCATGGGCACCATCGGCTTTGAACGCCATTTTATGATGAACCCAATTACCGAGGGGATCAAGTTCAAATCCGATTGGTTTGCCTATTACGAGACACTGCCGGATTCTTTCGACTACATCGTTACCTACTGCGATCCCTCGCTTTCCAGTAAGAAAACGGCAGACTATAAAGCGATCATCACCTTGGGCATGGCCAATGGTAAGTACTATCTATTAGACGCCTGGATACGCCGTGCCTCGATCAATGCCATGCTGCTGCGTCTGTATGAATTAGATAAGCTATACCACACCCGCATCTTTATGGAAAGCGTGTTATGGCAAAAGGTGCTGTGGGAGTTCATCCCCCCGCTTTCCGAAAGCCAGGGCTATTTGCTACCCGTTTCCGGTGTGGAAAACCGGATTGCCAAAGACCAAAGAATTGAAGCAATCACACCCATCTTTGAATGGGGTTGGCTACTCTTCCCAAAAACCAAGTCCAAAGACCTCAGCATCCTGCAAGAACAGCTTTTAGCCTTTCCCCAACATCCCAATGACGACGGTCCGGATGCCCTTGCCGGGGCCCTCGATTGTCTCAAAAACCACAGCTATCCGATGGAATACCGAGCCATCAAAAGCAAAGCAAGATTCAGACTGTAAGGAGTTATCATGTCTATATTATCCGCCTTTAACCGCAAGGCTGGCAAAGAAAAGCCCAGCCTTACCGCCGCCGAAATACCGCAAAGCAGCTTTTATATCCGCTCCCAGATTGCCCCAAACGACATTCTAAACGCCAAATCCTACCGCAACATGGGACAGCTAAAACAAATTTTAGCGCTTTATCGCACTTTCCGCGAAGAGGACGATGGCGTTGCCTCCGCCTGCGATGTGCGAACCGAAGCCTTAAAGGCCGCTGTAGTGAGTTTTTCTCGTGAAGGCTTATCCGATGCCCAACAACAGTATTTTGAGGGCATAATCAAGCGATTTGGTGCCTTATTTTGCGATCTGCTACTGGAACTCAAGTTCACCGGAGTACTTTTTCGGCAAATTCAATATGAGATAATCGATGGGCTTTACTGGCCAGTGGGCTACCTGGAATACCCCAATGCCGATATCCGACTTTTAGAGGGCAAGATTTACCCCACAAAGTCCGGCACGCCCATCCCCATCAGCCCGCTCAAGTTTATCGCACTATACCGCCCCAAAGAGGTGTTTTATTCGATCCTGCGCTACACCGCTTTTTTTAGTTTTGCCATCAATAACTGGGCGCAATTCACCGAAACCTATGGCAAGCCGCCGCGCATCGCCAAATACAAACCTGGCACCACTCAAGCCGAAAAAGAGCAGCTCTGGCAGATGCTGCAAAACTTTGGTACCGATCTCTCTGCCATGGTATCTGAAAACGTGGTCATCGACTTTGCGGATTTCATGAATAAAAACGCCAATGCCGATCTTTACCGCACTTTGTGCGACTACTGCGATGACCGCATTACCCGGCGCATCATGGGCAATACCCTCACCACCAAAGCAGTTAGCACCGGCGGCAGCTATGCCCAGGCATCTATACACGAGATGGTGCGCGCAGATATCTTAGCCGGAGATTGCCGCGACCTGGACTTGCTGATTACCGAGCACTTTAAGGTACTAAACACCATCAATTTTGGCGGTGGCGAAATAGAAGTGACGGTGCGCCCCAAAGACAAAATAAACCTCCTGGAACGCATCCAGATCGATACCGCACTACACAATAACATCGGCATCGATTTCCCAGACGACTATTGGCACAGCACCTACGGCGTGCCGGTGGATTGATATGCTGCGCCATCCCTACATGCCAGCTGCATACCAAACTACCCGCTACGAGATCTTTACGCGGCTAAATAAAAGGGGCTTTCGTGTCGATTCACAGCCACTTTCAAACGCTATCCAGGATACCAAGGCTAAGATACGCCAGGCGCAATCCTTAGCTGAAATCCCGCCTTTTACCGCCATTGCAGTGGAATACGGCAAGCTACTGAGCACCGGGATACTAAAAGCCTTCATCAAAGGCTACGATGCCAGCCGCCAGCGCCGCATCCGCAAAAACTCCATTGATATCAAGGAGCTTGTCGCCTTTGACTGGAACCTTGATAATGTGGCAGCCGTGGCGGCTTTCTCTCGCGAAGCCTTCATCATGGCAGGAGTGCAAACCGAGGAATTGCGCCAGGCTCTTTTTGAAGAAGCCAAAAAGGTATTTGCCTCTGGCGGCACTTACTTAGACTGGGCAAATAGCTTTGATATGCACGGCTTTGAACCCGAAAACCCCTATCACCTGCGCACAAATTACGATACCGCTGCCAATGCCGCCTACGCCGCCGGACAGTGGCAGCAGATCGAGGAATACAAGCTTTATTTCCCCTACCTGCGCTATGTAACCATGCGAGATGAAAAGGTGCGCGATGAGCATTGGGCAATGGATGGACTCATCTATCCCGTGGATGACCCCTTCTGGGATTCCTATACGCCACCCAATGGCTGGAACTGTAGATGCTCTGTAGAACAGCTATTGGAAGGCGAGCTTCCGGATGATTATGCGCCAATGGAACCCGATACGCCGGTAAGGGTCGATCCCATGTTCAAAAATAATCCGGGGAAAAGTAAAGCTCTATACTCCGCTGCGCTGGATGCGATAGAGACGAACTGGAAAGAAGCGGGATTGCCACCCTGGACAGATTACCCCGCAGCGGCCGCTGACCTCATCAACACAGACGGCATGTCTTACGAAGAGCTTATTGAACTCTATGCGAATATTCTGGCAGACCAATATGTGATAGATGTAAACAAGATGCCGGTGGCGCTCTTGGCCAAAAAAGCGCAAAAGTTTGCCGAGAACTATAAACTTCCGGATATCAGAGGACGCTTTAGGTATTTGAATTGCATCCGGGATGCCATCCAAAACCCATACGAGCTATGGCTTAATCCTGATAACAAGCGTCTTTATTACATTAAGAAATATGATAAGAATGTGGTGTTGATTGTTGAAATCGGTCGTAATAACCAGCTTGAGTATTTTAATGTTTTACTCCAAAGAGACACCAAGCTCGACAATGAAGAATACGTAAAGACAGGTGTTTTGCTATATAAAAAGTAGGAGCAGCGTTTGCTGCTCCTGGGGCCGATCAACGACCTATCCTGCTGTCTGACCAGTTCCCATCCTTCACAGTGGGCAGGCACTCAGGATGGTTCACAATTACAGTATAATCACTTTTCTTCTTTGTGCAAATAGTTTTCCTGCAACTTGGTCATTACCTGCAACTTAATCGTACTTTCAGGCATATCACGCACCAATTTCAGAGCGCTCAGAATACATCTGCCTGCCTCCAATATTTTTCCTGGGATTTCATTGCCACAATTAAAACATTGCTGCGGCATCTTCCGGCTATCCGCCGGAATCTCCTGCACCGCATCACACTCTGTGCACACTACCCGCAGCGTGCCTACTTCAATGATACTCGTTAGCAGTCTTTTCTCGCTCATGCTTCTGTACTCCTTGTAGTAAAATGAGCTCATTTTGTTTACCTCCATTTTGGTGTCAATTTATTTACGACGCTTGTCGTAGATTATATCTCTTACGGTTGCCACGCTCAGATAAAAGCGGTCTGCCACTACCTGGATGGCCAATTTCATCTGGAATCCGGCTGCCACCAGATCATTTACTTGCTTGCGGATTTCCCTATTTCTACTGCTCTGCATCTGCACCCATCCCCCGCAAAATGGCGTTTAGTTCATCCCGCAAACTCTTGCTTTTGGCAGCATCGCGCAGTTTTCTAAGATCGCACACCCGCTCATTATACGCCTGCCTCAGTGCGCAAAAGCTCATTCGCACTTCATTGCAATGCTTTGCCGTGCAATAATTCACCTCGCAGCCCAGAATACCACTGGGGTTATGCTTCTCTTTCACCTGTGCCCTCACAAAAGTAATCACACGCCATCCAGGGGCGCACTTCCACCCCCACCAGCTGCCGCCAGCATACCCAATACTTGTCGCCATTGCGGTGTTTTAGTTCGGTATTCCAGACGCAAAACTTACAGCTCTGCCGCCCTTTGCCTTCTCTTAAATTATCCTTCACGCTGCGCCTCCTTATGGCGTCTTTTTGCATTTTCATAGCGTTCTTCTACCTCCGGCATCCGTTCCCCTTTTAGCACCCGAAAGAGCATCTGGGGAGCCAAGCGCATCTTATCTATTTCCGGAGGAATTTTATAGGCTTTTACGCTCGCTTCGGTGGGGAATTGCACCGCGTGTTTCACAAAATCGTGCCAGGTGGCATGCCCCCACCAGGGAATTGACATCAATTTGGCAATTAGTTGCTTCTCTTGCGTCTTTTCCGCAAACTTCTTTTGCTCGATAGCCCGCGCTGGCCCGGAAGATTTCGGCTGCCAAAGCGCCAGACGCTCGTCAAATTTGCTCAATTGCCACAGCGTAGAAGGGCGCAGATAGATGTTCATTTTGGGATCATCCAGCCACTTCAAACACATTATTTCATGCACCCGGCAGAAATCTTCCGGAGAATATCCTGCCGCCAGGATGCAGCGTATCTTTTGTTTTGCCTCAGGAGTGAGCGTATAGTGCCTATTTGTGCGTTTATTTAAGTCTTCCAGTATGGATGTAGCCTGATGAAGGAAAAGCTCGTCTGGCGCCATCTCCTGGCGTTTTACAAGCTCTTTCTTGATCAGGCTTCTGCACCACACCCGGAAGCGGCGGGAGAGCTCAGACTCCCCCACCAATCCGGCTGCTTCTGTCCACAGGTCTTTATTGGTCATCTGCTTCCACTGTCTCAAACTTCACGGACTTTGTGCTATTAATAAAGCATTTAATGACGAGTTCGGTTATATTTGTTTCTATTTATTCTTGCCTATACAGATTATACTTTTTCATCACCCCACCTCCTGATCATTCGCGCACTCTTCCCTGGAAAGCGCCAGTTCATACTCATCCATCACGTGCGCATCGGCAGGCAATCGGATATTGCCGAACTCCAATTCCTTGATTTTCCTTTCCATCTCACCAATCTGCGCCGCATATCCTGAATTGGCATTTTCCAGAAGGTCATTCAAGAGCTTTAGATTCTGGATTTCTTGCAGATATTGCAGCATCAGCGCTTTGGCGTTCTCGCGGCTGGGATATTCACGCAGCGCTTTTCCCAGGTCTTTGATCTCTTTTTGTGCCAGTTCAGCCGTTTGCGCCTGCGCTTCAATCATTCGCTCTTTATGCAGGATATTGCACTCCAGCTTCTTGATCTGCTCTACCACTGCTTTTGCTTCGTCCTGGTAATAGTCCCGCTCCTCATTTGCGATGCGAAGCTTCTCTGTTAGCTTATCTATGTTCAGGCTCAGCTTTGCTACCTCTTTCGCTGTTTTGTCATAGTCATTGAGCTTTTGGCTGTTGCGCTCGTGGCGCACTTGCAGGTAGATTAGGTGCCGGTTCACCTTTTCCACTTCGCGCATCTTATCATCATGCACACACTTCAATTGCAAGAGCAAGCCCATCACTACTACCACTAATACTACTATTACAAAGCCCAGGAATACTATCATCTCTCCCCCTATAAACTGCTGAAATCTAAGGGGATGGTTTCCAGCTTGCCATCTGTATCGTTGGCTTTGCGGAAGTAAAAATACACCTTTGTCGATTGAACCTTCATGCTATCGCTGATCAAGTCCATTGCCTCTTTCCAAAGCTGATCATCGATTGCCAGGGTGCGGAGTCCCATTATCTGCTTCGTATCCACCTCTCCCTTCTGATCCACGCGGAAGGCACGGTTTACCAGGGCGACCAGCTTGCTATTGGCGTTCCCGCTCCAGTTTTCGATGCACTGGTCAATCTTGGTCTTGGCGATCTGTAGCTTTTCATCGAAGGTAAATCTCTTTTGCACCTTCACTACCACTTCCTCTTCCATCGAAAAGGATGAAAGTGTAGCTCCGCCTACCCATTCTTCACCATGCCGCTTTGCCGCTTCGCCCAAATATTTGAGGATTTCCTCTTCGATTGCTTCCTTTTCGCTTTTGATGATGCCCTGTAGTTTCATCACTCTTTCGACTAATCCGGTCACCACGCCGTCCCGAAGCTTATCCTCTACCGATACATGCTTCACCGGCACCTTCAAGCCCTCACCATCTATCCAATAGGTGTGCTTGCCTTCTTTTACGATCTTAGCCATTTTTCGCTCCTTCTAATAGGTTTTTTTTGATTGTTGCACTTAGCTTGCGGATTTTCATGGTATATTCCCAAGCACTTGCATATCTGCCCCCTTTAGGGCGGGTAAAGTCATGACGCAGCATCATCTCCAGAGTCACCCAGCCGGGCAAGCCCTTATCCGGATCATCTGCCCAGTAGTATTCGCGGCTCATCGTCTTGCAATACTGCTCTATCCCATCCTCAAAGCTGGCAAATGTGTGGTTCTTACCATCGTCGGTATTTAGCCAATTGAAGATGTTTTTGTGCTTCCGGCTGCGCCGGGCATAGGGATTGACGGCGAAGTGGCTCTCCATTATCCCCTGCGCCAGCGCCAAAACCGGATCGACCTTGTGCATGATGCACGCATCCCGCAATTTACGCGCAATGCTGCTCTTTTCCCAGCCACTGGGAACGTTGTAAGCTCCCATCGCGTCTATGCACTGGCGTTGCAATACATAGCGGATAGCTGCTTCGTGTGGGAAGTTATTGATGTCCATTGCTTTTACTCTCCTATCGCTTTTCTTATGTCCATGTTCAAAGCATTGATCCGAGTGGCAGAGAGCGCCCTTAGCGATTCGCCATAGCCCCATTCTACCATCCGTTCATGCAACCAATCCAAATTGTAGCCTCGCCTTGCCACCATTGCCATCAAGCCCTGGCGCATCCGCTTCAGCCGGTTCGTTTCCTCTTTTTCAGCATAACGCTTCATTATTGCAACCATGGTGCTCTTTTCCCGCACGGATAGCGCATTCCAGTGCGTTGCCTGATACTTCTTGAGTATCAGCTTATCCACGCGCTCTTCTGTCCATCCGGCAAGCTTCACCAGATGCCAGAAGTACTTGCCTTGCTTGTCATATTCAGCTTTTGGCATTTTTCAGCGCCTCCTCATCTGGTATATAATAGTACACTCTCCCGCTGATGCGCTGGCGCAGGGCTTTTATCTTCCCCTTTTTCTGAAGCCCTGGGAGCACGTTCCGCACTGTTTTCAGCTTCACGCCGGTATCGATTGCTACATCTTTTGCACAAAACATAGCCTTATCCGGCATTGCCACATAGTTTTTTACGATTTGAGTATTACTTTGATCCGGATGCATTATTAATCTCCTCCAGCTCGCGCTTGTTTAGGCTCATGGATTGCTTGTTTTTGATCTTGTGCTCATACAGCACTATGGTCTTGATCAGCTTTCTAAATTGCGCTTCGCTATAGCGGTGTGCCGCCTCTATCAGCTTTGGTGGCAGTTCATAATCGCATACTTGGGTTACGATCAGCTTCACATCGTCCAGGCTTAGCGGTTGGAACTCACAAAAGAAATTGCTACGGTCAAAGAAGTGCACGTTGATGCGCTCCATCTTCTCTTTCACGCCCCGCATGCCGATTAGGATCACCGTGGCAAAGGTGTTATCCACAATGTCCCGGATGGATTCGCGTAATTCCCTGTTGGGCAGCGCATTGTCAAATTCATCAATCATTATTACACTATCCGGCGCGTCCATTAGCATTCGGATGCATGCCCCCATCAGTGTGTTTGTAGTTCCCGCTGGTGCGCTGCCACTTTCTACACTCACCGCGTCTGTATCCACGTTCAATTGATAACGTAGCGCTTTCCACAGCTTTTGCGCAAAGCTCCGCGCCGTCTCAGTGGCATCCAGGCGCAGATAAATGTATCCCTTGCGATAGGCTATTTGCTTCGCCAATCTGGACTTCCCCAAGCCAGGATCACCATATATCATGCCCAAGCCCACCATCTCGTGCTTCGGTCTTGCCAAAAGTTTGGCAATTTCCGCTTTCGCCCGCTTCACGTTCTGTGTTTCCACGAATACATGTTCTTTCATTACTTACTCCTTATTCCTATGTTTGTAAAATCGTCTTGTAGTGATGCCAAAAACTCATCTGCTTCATCCATTTCCGCTTCCTCTTTTACCAGAATACAGTCCTCAAATTCGCTTTCCAAGCTCTCTAAGGGGTCAAAATTGATCGCCTTCGCCTTCTTGAGGGCTATCGTCTTTGGCTGTGCGTCCATCGTTCTGTCTTTGATGCTCTCCTGAGTGCGGGATTGGTCTTGCAGCAGCAAATCCACCCGTGCCGTAATCTTATTCAGTTCCTGGATGGTCACCGCATCACCGCTATTTACAGTCGCCAAATACACCGCTTTTATCGCTTTTTCATAGTCTGCGCGGGATTTGTATGCCAATTGGCTCGCTTCATCATCATTATGGTAGCCAGGGATCAGCATCTGCGCCGGCTCGGCAAGTTTCTCGCCAGAGAGAGTGGCAACGCTGCATTCAAAGCGGTTGCGCTCATCATATTCCACCAACATCCGATGCCCCAGATACAGCCCAAAAGCCGGATGGCGGTAGATCAGCCCATCCAGGTAAACGCCATCGCGCTGCACCAATGCCTCACGCGGATGCCAGCAGGCATGCTCTATCTGCTCTATATTCGGACGCTTCATCTTGTCTTTATTTTCCAGGTAAACTTCGTAAGGCGATGCCATACTGCCATCTGCCCGGCGTAGTCCAGGACGCTGCCGATTATTCCATTCATTGATATAATCCGTTATAGACGCCACATACTCATCCCAGGTCATTATCTTGCCCTGGTATTTATTCATTAGCGACACATTCGTCATGCGCATCCACTCCGGACGCGCCGTAAAATCCTTGCCCACATACGCAAATTGTCTCTTTTCCCAATCGGCAAAGATGTCCCCCCAGGCAGGCTCGATTTGCTTGGATTCTGCATTGCCTGGGATGGTCTTTACCTTCTTTTCCACACCAAATTGCTCATAAAAGCCGCGGTAGCCTTTCGCCACCATTTTACGCGCCATTTTCACCGCTTTCGTTTCGCGTTTCCGTCCGGCAAAATCCTCCGGATGCGTATAGATATTAAAGAAGCTGCCGCCGCCATCATAAGCCATTGTGCGCGGCACACCGGTTTTGGATACCATATCCACAAAGGCGGTGCGCACTAAGTGCCAGCTTTCGCTATGCCAGGTAGCCCAACCCGTTATCATCCAGCTGGCTACATCCAGCCAACACACTATTACCGGGCGCAAAAGGTGCCGCAGCGATGGGTTATTATGAAACCAAAAGGGACTCATTACCAATACATTCATAGTCTTGCCATCCCCCTCCACCCGGTCCCCAAATACCAGGTCATTCACGCGCCTGTTATGCGGACGTGCCTTGTTTTTGTATGCTGTAGGCCCTGTCATCGCCGAGATTACTAACACATCCTTCCTGGCATCGCTCACTATCCGCGCCACCGTCCTGTAGCTCATATCAAAATCAGGCACTTCGTCAGCAGCCTGCCTGTATATGTCTGTTATTGAAAACCCCCGCGGGTCGCTCGCCTTCATCTTTAGCCAGGAGCGCGTATAAGCCTGCTCTTTTTGCACCCGCGCTATATTCCATTGGTCTATCAGGCTGATCGGGTACACACTGTCGTTATCCTTTACTGCCTTTGCCCAACGGTAGATTGTACGAATCGATAGCTTTAGCTCTCCGCCTTTGCGAAGTGTCTCTGTAGCCTGAAAGCATAGCGCACCACTCACCAGATGCCGGATAAAACTCTTTTCGAGTTGCCGCACCTGCACCCCGTCCAGCTTCGCTTTCGCTTTTTCCGCCTCCCAGGTCTGCACGATCTCCAGCTTCGCATAAGCCGCGTCCCGCCGATCCTTAGGGTAGCTCTCAAACTCCGCCTTGTCAGATAACACAACCGTAGATGCTACTATCGTGGCTGCGGCATCCTGCCGCAGAAGAGTAGCTGCGGCATCCTGCCGCACAACCTCCGCAACTTCCAGCGTTTCCGACACATCGAACTGTCCAGGATTACTTGACAGTTGCCCTTTCGTCTCCTGGTCTGCTAAACTCCTGCTACAGGATTCGACATGTCCCGTGTCGAGATTCTCCGCTGCCAACTCTTCGATATTGTCGAATGGTTCTGCTTCCGTGCCGTCTGCGCTTTCAATACCATCAACCTTGTCATCCAGCAGGACACTTATCGCTTTATAATGAGCTTCATTGGCGCTCTTATAGTCATAATCGCGGAGCTTCCTTATTTTTATTATAGTAGCGGGATTGCGCTTCAAATCATCAAAAGCGGCTTGCCATTGTTCTTCACTAAGGTAGAGAGGAGATGTCTGCGTTGCCCACGGGCTCACAACAGGACATAGCTGATACCTACTGCATTTATGCTTGCACAGAAAGCAGCAATTTGAACATCTGCGAGACTTATAGCACTCTTTACATACGTCCCTTGCCCTGATGAGATCACCTTCCAGCCAATTCGCTCCCCACTTATCCGTTCGCTTGTATGTGGTTTCAGTGGTTTCCGTGGTTGCATTGGTTGCATTGGTTGCATTGGTTGCATTGGTTGCATTGGTTGCATTGACCTGGATCATCCACTTGCCCTTTGGTATGTTGGGATCATCCTGGTGTTCTGCCGGTATCTTGCCGGACTTAATACCCTTCATTACAGCCTGTCTGGATATACCCTTCAGTTCAGCATACTCTAATACTGTCATCCACGCCATTGCTCTCTCCTTTCCTCTATCCACGCCCTAAAAGGTGGGCTGCCGGTTCGCGGGCCGGCAGCCCAGACGTGGATTTGCGTTCTATTTTTAATGCGCCACCCCACCCAACATTTTTGGTGTCGGGGCCCTTTAGGGATGGCGCATTAAAAGCAGAAAAAAAGACGCCCTGGCATGTGCGATCAGGAAGTATCGTCATGTCGTTTAAGGAGTGTATTGCAGGGCGTCTCATAATGCTTATTTAGTATTCGTAGTCCGGAAGCGGGCACTCTGGTAGAAAGCCACCATACATCACCTGCTCTTTTACGCTGGGGTATGTGTTTCGTTCTGTTTCTCTTTCCAAAGTGTCATCATACACCTTTATGGTGGCTGCAAAACACACCTGTTCCGTATAAAACTTGCCACCGCTCTTATACCTTTTGCCGTGTCGATGCGGGCATTCCCTGCACCCGCTTACTTTCATGCTCAGTATCCCATTGCTATACTGCTTCATTTCTCCTCCAAAAACGAACAAACACGTTCTTTCATCAGGAATAGGGTATCCGTCCACGCCCTAACCAAATCCCTGTCTATGGGCTTTGCAGACATTACGTCTCTATGTGCTTGGTCTATATCGGACTTCATTGATTCATATATAGTTGTAGCGTTCTGTAGTAGCACGTCTTGTGTTTTCATTTCACTCCGCCAGCTTTCCCGTCTCTGCTTTAACCGGTATCTCAATCTCCACACAATTCTCACCCAATCTCTCCAGGTCTTGCTTAAACTGCACGCACAGCCTCATCCAGTCCTTGCGCTTTTCTGTTGATAGCATTGCCTTTATCTGGGTTTCCATCATTGTGTTGACCACAAGCTCAGCAATACTCAGCATATTGCTCACATCAAGTGTCAACTGGTAGTCAAAGGCTACTGTATCTGGTGCCTTCATTTCGCCCCCGTTCTTAAAACGGCTCCATCATGTCCGTCAGCACGGCAGCCAAAAAGTTGATCTTCTCTTGTTCTGTAGCCTCGTTAGCAAAGCTCTCGCCCAAGGGGCTATGCGGCACCGTGGCAATGGAAGTATTCCGTGGTTCTATCGAGAGCCGTATCTCGATATCGTCCGGCACCTCTATCATCTTGCCTTCCCATTCATAACACTTCATTCTGCCCCCCCTTCGCCACCGGCATCCCCAGTGCTTCATGAAACGCCAGGTTAAGCTCCATGCCGCGCGGATGCGCAGCCTTCTGAATCTTCACTACACCATTGATGCGCGTGAATACATACACCAGTTGTTTGCTCTTTTTCATCTCTATGCTCCTTATTGATTGTGTTCATTTGATTGGTTTTCAGGGAATAGATGCTGCGTCATAATCGTGCGCATCCGTGTCGCCTTAAAGTAGCCATTCAGTATCTGCACCAGGTACTGATAACTGATACCCGTTTCATCAGCGAAACGTCTCTTGCTCCACTTGCGGCGTGCAAGCTCTGCCCTGATCTCATGGGCTTCCATTACTTTCTGCTTGACATCCATCTCGGTCTCCTTATTTATGTTCCATATAGATATGAGAACAAGATACGCAGTTATGGTGTATTTGTCAAGAACAAAATACGTAAATATGGTGTAATATTATGAAAGAGCTACCAAAAAGACTTCTAAGTATAAGGAAGCAAATGGGTTTAACCCAAGTGCAATTTTCTCAAAAAATTGGCACATCTCAAAACGTATACACGAGATATGAGACTGGAAAACTGGATTTACCAGATCATATTAAGAACAAATTACACCAAATAGGCGTTAATCTAAATTGGCTAATTACGGGTGATGGAACAATGTTTCAAGAACTCCAGCCTGTCGACGCCAGCTTCTTGGGGAATACCATCTCAATCCCTATCGTTGGAGAGATTGCCGCAGGATATCCTGCAGAAACGTTCTATGACACTCCTTATCATCATCTTGATATTCCCGCATCTCTACTGTCCTTCCCGCCGCCGTATATTGTGTTTCGTGTCCAGGGTGATAGCATGGCGCCCCAGGTGGTGCCAGGCGACCTTGTTATTTGCAGCCAGGATTGGCGAGATATTGACGTCAATGGAAAGATCATGGCGTTTCGCTGCCCAGAGGGCATTACATTAAAGAAGCTAATCGATAATTACCGGCATAAAACCACCCTTTTAGTCCCACTAAATTCTGGCTATGAGCCAACTATATTCGTAGAAGGTGATCCCGAAATCCAGATGATCGGGATACTTGACCTATGTATCAGGAAGTACAACCAATGAAAAGAAACACTTTATCGCTCGTCAGGAGGAGCTAAAATGAAGGGGCACCAAAAAACACTCACATCCCTTGTTGCCATATTGATTATAGCCGCCACAGGATACTATGCCTATATTTTAATTAAACCTTACATACCTAAAAGAGAGATTGTCATACTCACTAAGTTTGATGGTTGTAGTCTTGGCGCATACGCTTATATCAGAAAAACCCTTAGTGTGAACGATCAATATGAAAAACGACTTGAATATGTTTGCTTCTTAGATGAACATCCCTTCATTATACAGGACACACTGAAATGCTCTTTTCTTGTTGAAGACAAACTGAAGAGTTTATACTATTTGTATGATGCCATTGATGAAACAGAATCATACGAAGATACTATCGATGGCATTGCGCTTCCGCTACGTGCGATTGTTCGTCTTTATAACCCTGATAAACGCAGACCGGTGGAGCGTGGCTACGCAAAGGACTTGAGGTTAGTATTATCAGACAAGTTCACGTTAGAATACGACATTCCAAAGAAAGAACTCTCTCTAATCCATGAAGGCAATGTTCTTGGCTCTTGCGTAATGCCGGACGATGATCAATCCTACCTATTAGGAGATAAGATTTTAATTCAATCAGCAATATCGATGCTGAAAACCCCATAGCTTATTCCACGAACAAAATAGGATCAAGACACTTGCGAATTCCATTCTTTTTGCCAAACCTCTGGCAAATCTGCCAAACTTTTGTCAATTCCACTCTATTATTTTTGCCAAAGTTTTGGCAAACTACCCACAGTATCGTTATTTTTTGCCAAACCACTTGTCATGTATACGAACCCCTCTTAAATCCCTCTAATAAATAGCATTTACACCACCAAAAAACCGCCCTTTCTTTTTGCCATTCTACATGTCACCCCATACTTGTAATAGCCTTATCATGACATTTGAGGGTATTTATGAGACAAAAGAAGGAATAACTCAATCCCATGAGCCCTGTGGATCATATTTAGACAATAATAGGTGTACCAATTTAGACTGCCAATGACA
>JAQVIX010000025.1 GCA_028695495.1 Candidatus Cloacimonadota bacterium
ATCTCTATCTGAAAGGCAAGCCCAATCTTGCTGCCATATTCTTCGATAATCGCCAGCTCTTTGGCGGGAGCTTTGCCGGCAAGAGCGCCCAAACGCAGGCTGAGATTGATCAAGCGGGCAGTTTTATTGTGATGAATGTAGTTCAAAGTCTTTTTATCCACCTTTTTGCCTTCGGAAAGGATATCCACCATCTGACCGCTTATCAGCCCTTTGATGCCAGATGCTTCGGCAAGTTCACGCACAAAACGCACTTTCAGGCTGTCCGGTATCTCGGCATAAGTAATCATCTCAAAGGCATTTACCAGCAGCGAATCGCCGGCTAAAAGGGCAACCCCTTCGCTAAACATGGTGTGGCAGGATTTTTTGCCGCGACGGTATTCGTCATCATCGATATCCGGCAGGTCGTCGTGAATAAGGGTATAGGTATGCAGCATCTCGATAGCGGCAGCTACGGGGATAATAGGCTCCACGTCTTCCTTGTAAAGCTGATACGCCAGCATGCAAAGGTATGGACGCAACCTTTTTCCGCCAGCAAAGAGGCTATAGCGCAAAGCTTTATGTATATCCTTGGGGTATTCATCTTTGCGGGGCAGGTAGCGGTCTAAGATAATATTTACCAGCTCCTGCTTTTCTTTCATATCTTTTTTGAGCATCACAAAAGGATCCATCTTAATTCTCCTCAATTTTCCCTGAGATTTCCTCACTCAGGATTTTGATGCGGGCTTCGGCTTCACCCAATTGCGCTTGGCAATGCTTCAGATATTTTACACCTTCGGCATAAAGGCGCAGCATTTCATCCAAATCATTGGCGCTGCTGGAGAGCTTTTCCACTATCTCTTCCAAGCCTTTCAGCGCTGCTTCAAAGCTGAGTTCTTGCAGGTTTATTGTATCCATCTGGTACTCCCAGTCATTTTAAGCCTTTATATGGGAAAGGGATATTCTGTCAATTAAAAAAGCTTCGCTGCGCTTCGCAGGTATCAGGAAGACAGGTCTCAGGTATCAGGCGCTGCGCTCATTTCGAAGCTATCAGTTGCTACAGACAAAGAGCTAAGAGCTTAGGGTAGGATACTTAGCGCTCACAGTCTCAAAGTCTCTCCATCTCCCCATCTTTCTGTCTCATCACTCAATGTTCAGTTCGGGCGCCAGCATCCCTAACATCTAACCCCTATCACCTTACGCCTGGCAAAGCCAAATGGTTCAAATCTTGCATATTATTCATAACTTATGGAAACAATACAAGATACAAAAAGCACCGCGCCGGATATCCAAGCGCTAAAGGGTTTAGGAATGCCTCCTGTTCCGCAAGGAAATAGGAGCAGGCTTTATCTATTAGCCCTCTTTTTGCTGCTTATGGTCATGATTGTAGGCGCTATATTATACCAGCAACAGCAGAAGGCATTGCATAAACTGCAAAAAGAAAATGGCTTCCTGCGAGCCAAGCTGGAGCTGTATTCCAGCACCGTGGATTCCATTTTCACCATGCTGGATTTGCTGGAAATCAAGAGCAAAGAAAGCCGGGATTTCCCATATAATACTGGCAACTATGTATCTTTGGAGCCGGAATTCAGCCAAAAACTCAAGGATACCGATCTCAAGCTGGCATTGGTCTTGAGCACCCTCGCCTCGCAGATGGAGCAGCGCCCTGTATATCAAAGCTTTATCCAGCCCGGCGCAATAGAAAATATCCCCGCCATCTATCCCAGTTTTGGCAGAATCTCAGACTACTGGGGCACCCGCATTCACCCCATCACCGGCAGACCTGAGTTTCATTACGGCGTAGATATCGCAAATCAAGCGGGTACACCCATTTATGCCACTGCTGCCGGCATCGTAAAGAGAATTGATTACGATACAGGCTACGGCAAGCGCATCACCCTCGACCACGGCAATGGATTTTGCACCCTGTATGCCCATCTTTACAATTTCCAGGTGCGCGAAGGCGAGCGCGTAAGCAAGGGACAAATCATTGCCTTAATGGGAAATACCGGCATCTCTACCGGACCGCATTTGCACTATGAAGTAATCTATAACGACACCAAAATAAACCCCGTAAACTACCTAAACCGTTTGGATAATTATGCTTTTCGGAACTAAAAAAACAGCCTGGGTTATCACCAATCATGCGCCGGATCAAATCCTTGGCGGCTATGAGAATATCAAAGGCGATGTGTATGCCGTGGATAACGGCTTGAAAAAGGTGCACGAACTGGGGCTGCAACCCCGCTTTATTATTGGCGATTTTGATTCTGTGGATAATGAACTTTTGGCGCGCTATAGCAGCGTTCCCACCTTGCGCCTGGAACGCATGAAAAATGAGACCGATACCGAATTGGCAATCGACCTCTGCCTGGTGCAGGATGATTATGACGAAATCGTGATTTGCAATGATATGCAGGGGCGCTTTGACCACGCGCTGGCAATCGTGCAAAACCTGCATCAATTGCACCGTAAGGGCTACCACGCACGGGTGGAAAACTCCAGCCAAAGCATCTTTTTCCTGCGCCGCTATCACCAGCTGCTTACCCGTCGCGGCATCCTGCTTTCACTCATTGCCGTAAACGGTGCCGCCAGCTTCGAATCCTCTGCCGGATTGGCATATCCCCTGGATGGACTCACCCTGCAAAGCCACCAAAGCCGCGGCATTAGCAATGTGTGCATTAGCGAGGAAGTGGAAATACGGCTTATCGAAGGGGAAGTATTGGTGGTAATGACTTACGGTGCGTAAAGCGCAAAGAGTAAGACGGGATGACTTTAGGACTTTATGACTTTGAGACAAAGAGAGTTGTCTGTTGTCAGTTGAGAGAGTTGAGAGAGTTGAGAGAGTTGAGAGAGTTGAGAAAGTTGAGAGAGTTGAGAAAGTTGAGAAGGTTTAGAGAGTTGAGCGCAGCGACAAGCCTTTTGGACTTCTGCCGCTTAAACGCATTATACGCAACAAAGGCCCTATACAAGCGAGCAGGAGTTCAAAAGGCTTTTCCCAATACCACACACCATGCGTCAGCATCTAATAAACCATTGCGAGCTTGCGAGCAATACCGCCATTATTCATCATTCATTGTTCATTATTCATTATCATGATTATCGTCAAAAACCTCAGCTACTCCTACAGCGAAAGCCCGGTCTTGCAAGAGATAAGCTTAGAGCTACCAGCCTCCGGCTTCAGCGTCTTGGTGGGTCCCAATGGCGCCGGCAAATCCACGCTTTTGTATCTGCTGATGGCTTATCTGCAGCCGAAAACGGGGAAGATTTCGCTCTATAATAAAGATATAAAGCAGTACCGTCCGCAGGAGCTTGCCGCCGAGATCGCCTTCATCCCGCAGGAGAGCCATAGCGAGTTTGATTACTTGGTAAAAGATACGGTTTTGATGGGGCGCTATCCCTATCTGGGGCTGTGGCAGCGTTATGGCAAAGAGGATGAGGAAAGCGTGGCAAAGGCGCTGGAGATGATGCAACTTAATGACCTGAAGGAGCGATATTTAAGTGAACTAAGCGGAGGTGAAAAACAGCGGGTATATCTCGCCCGTGCGCTGGCGCAAAATACCAAATACATTCTTTTGGACGAGAGCCTTTCGCAGCTTGATATCAATTTCCAGGTGGAGATTATACGCTTGCTCAAAGAGCTTAGCACAGCGCAGGGCAAGGCAATCGTTTTGGTATCGCATAATCTGAATTTGGCGGCAAATTATGCGGATAAGATGATTTTACTCAAACAAGGCAGGCTCATCGCCAGCGGCACGCCAAATGAAGTAATGCAGGAAGCGCTTTTGGCAAAACTCTTTGATTTGCCGCTTATGGTGCAACGCAATCCCATCAGCGGCGTGAATAACCTGATTTATCCCTAAAGGAGGAGCAAAATGAAATATGTACTTATCGCAATTGGCTTGATCATCATCATTTTGGGGCTGGTAACCTGTCCGCAAGCGCAACCGGCAGAGGAATTACCCGGCTATCCGGTACTGCGCGTAGTAGATGGCGATACCTTTATCTGCGAGATGGAAGGTATCGATACCCGCATCCGCCTTATTGGAGTGGATACCCCGGAATCCGTGCATCCAAATAAAGAAGTGGAATATTTTGCCATCGAAGCCAGCAATTTTCTAAAGAAACTTTTAGAGGGCGAAAAGGTCTTTTTCGAGTACGATGCCACAAATAATTCTACCGGACACAAAGACCGCTATGGCAGAACCTTAGCCTACGCTTATCGCAGCCGGGACTCGCTATTTATCAATGCCGAAATCATTAAACAGGGCTACGGACACGCCTATACCAGCTACCCCTTTCAATACATGGAAAACTTCTTGAAATATGAACGCGATGCACGAGTGCAACAGGTTGGGCTTTGGGCAGAGCTGGAAAGTGGCGAAAGCGGTGAGCCCACCGAAAATGACACCGTAATGGTATATTTCACCCCTTCTACCAAGAAATATCACCGCCAAAGCTGCCGCTATGTGACTGAAAAAAGCACTGCCATCCCCAAAAGCGAGGCGATTGCGAAGGGGATGGAAGCGTGTAAGATTTGTTCACCTTAGGTTATAGGTTTTAGGTGATAGGTGTTAGGCGCTGCGCTCGTTTCAGAGTTGCTTTGTTGCTTTTTGCTTTGTTTATTGGTTCGGGGTTCTTGGCAGATTTCAAGTTGCTGATCAATCTAATTCACCATGAAACAAGTAAAAGCTTCGTAACTCGTTAATAACCCGTTGCTTACTCGTTTAATGGACGGGGAAGGGACGGGGGAATGTAGAATGTATAATGTAAAATGTATAATTATCAAAGCTTTAGCGCTTTTCCTCTAAAGCTTTGAGGTAAAAAAACTGCGCTTTGTATCCATTCGTATAATATTCGTGGTCATTCGTGGGAATAATCCCTGAAATCCGCGTCTAATCTGCGTAATCTGCGGGAAATTCCCATCACTCTGCACTTTTCCCTTTGCATTCACCTATAGCCGATAACTTCGCTACTTGCGTTAGCGCCCTATCACCTGCTACCTGCAACCTGCGAGCTTGCGAGCCCGGCAGAAGTCCAAAAGCGGCAAGATGCCGCGGATACTCTTCTGTGGCAAGATGCCACAGCCACCATCTGCCAAATCGGTTTTGACACCCCAGGAATTAACACGCAAAAATAATACTTGACGATTAAAAAGCAAATCTCAAAGCTGGTTCCGGATGCAAAAAGGCGCGCCCCATACTCAATAAACCCAGCGCAACGCCTTTGCATTCAAACAAATAAATAAACTTTGGAGCGAGGATGAAAGCTGATGAACCAGCATAAGGCAAATGCAAGACCAAAGCTAAATCCATATTTAAGCTAAAGGCAGGGGATGATGAATAATTTTATTACCAATTCAGGCGCTAAAGACATGAGGAGTCGCTTATCGGAATTGATCACCGTAAGCGTGGAGCTCAAATTCTTAGTCGGTTTCTTTTATTTTTCGGGAATTGTAGAGCTGGTAGATAGCCTCGAGGCAAATCCGGATACTGTGTTAAAAATCCTGGTAGGTTTGAAAATTGATTCTCGATCCTATGGCATTGTAGAATACGCCGATAAAACAAACAAGAACAAAATCCAGATAAGGGAAGATTATCAAGCTGATGTAACCAAAGCATTGAACAACGATAGTTTTGATAACAAGCTCTTTTATAAACAGGCTAAGTTCATCTTGGAAATGATTGCCAAGCAGCGTATTATCATCCGCAAAACCTTGCATCCCAATCATGCCAAGCTATATATATTTCGCATGGATGAATCGCAACTAATTGACAATCAGATGTTCATCACGGGTAGCAGCAATTTAAGCCATCAAGGTTTGAGCAGTCGCGATGAGTTCAATATTGAAATTAGTGGATTTGGCGTTCCCGAAGCCGAAGCATACTTTGACGACCTCTGGCGGCAGGCGGTAGAGATTACCGAAAATGATGTAGAGCGCCAACGCTTGATCGAAAATATATCTCAAAAAACACTGCTTAAAACCATCCATCCTTTTGATGCCTATATGTTTGTGGTACAAAGCTGGCTGGATAGCTTTTACCGCCACGAATCCGACCGATTTATTGGCTTGCTTTTGGAAAAAAGGGGCTATAAAAGGTTCCAATATCAGATAGATGCCGTAATGCAGGCGCTTTCGGTATTGGAAGAAAACGATGGGGTAATCCTGGCAGATGTGGTGGGATTGGGCAAATCCATCATTGCTTCCCTTATTGCCCGCCGCATGGACAAGCGTGGCATCATCATTTGCCCGCCGGGCCTGATAGGGGACGATGAAGCCAGTAGCGGCTGGAAACGCTACAAAGAAGAATTTGAATTGTACGATTGGGAAGTGAGGTCTGGCGGCAACCTGGATTCCATTATTGATTATTTGGAAACCGCCAATAATATCGAGGTAATAGTGGTGGACGAAGCGCACCGCTATCGCAATAGCAGTACCGAAAGCTATGAAAAGCTAAAAACCATCTGCCGTGGGCGCAAGGTGATCCTGCTTACTGCTACGCCCTTCAATAATAGTCCGGCAGATATTTTGGCGCTGCTTAGCCTCTTTATCACTCCCAAAAAGTCTTCTATCTCTCTAAATAGCAATTTGGTAATGCTTTTTAAGTATTATAGCCAAATATTTAAAAGCCTTGCCTATATCCGCAAAAACCACAATTCACCCGATGAGGCAAAGCGAAAAAAAGCGGAAAAGGAATACCAGGCGTTTTTTGGTGATTCAAACATAGACCTTAGCAAAGTAATGGAAAGAGGAAAAACGCTTTCCAAAGAAATAAGAGATGTAATAGAACCGATAACCATTCGCCGCAACCGGCTTGACCTCTTGAAAGACATGGACTACCAAAAAGAGATGGGAGAGCTCTCTCAGATAGACCCGCCTCAAGAATGGTATTATGAGCTTAGCGTAGAGCAATCTGCTTTTTATGATCGCGTAATATGCGAATACTTTGGAGACTCACCGGATGGGCTTTACCGCTTTAAAGGTCCCCTGTATGTCCCCTATCGCTATGAGTCGTCTGAGCAAGACCAGGAAAAGATCAAATCCCAGGAACATCGCAATCGGATAGCACAGGATAACCTGTACGACCTTATCCGCAGGCAATTGGTAAGACGCTTTGAAAGCTCTTTTGGCGCCTTTCGCCAAAGTATAGAAAATATCTTGGATACATACCAGCGCAATTTGCAATTCATCGAAGATTCCGGTGGCAAATATGTACTATCCCGCAAGCTAATAAAACAAGCCGAAGAAATGGACGCAGAAGGTATAGACAAACTTTTATCTGTATTTGAAGCAGAACATCAGGATATGGATGATAATCGAAGTAAGGTTTATCTGGTAAATAAGTTTGAGTTCAAAGATGAGTTCTTTGCCGATGCCGCCTCTGATATTGCGTTATTTGAAAGGATCTTAAATGAAATAGATGATATGCAATTGGTGGCAAATGATCCCAAGCGCAAATGCCTGCTGCAAAAACTGGATGATTTCCTAAAGAAAGCTCCAAATAAAAAAGAACCTGCCCCCAAAGTGGTAATCTTTTCGGAATTTGCAGATAGCATTATTTATTTGGAACCATATCTGGAAGAAAGTTTCCCGGCACAGATGCTGGTGGTACAAGGCAATATATCCAGATCCAAATACCAGGCAATCAACCACAATTTTGATGCTGCTGAAAAGAAAAAAGATCAAAGAGACGATTACCAAATCCTGCTTACCACAGATAAACTCTCCGAAGGTTTTAACCTGAATCGGGCTCAAATGGTAATAAATTACGACATCCCCTGGAACCCCGTGCGGGTAATCCAGCGCGTGGGGCGCATAAATAGAATAAGCAAAAAGGTATTTGATACGCTCTATATTACTAATTTCTTCCCCACCGAACAAGGGGCAGATATAGTAAAAAGCAGGGAAATAGCTCAACATAAGATGTATATGATCCATCAAATCTTAGGCGAAGATGCCCGGATATTTGATGCCGATGAAGAACCCAGCCCCGCCGGACTCTTTGCCAAACTCACCGAAAACCCATACGAAAGCGAAGAAGAAAGCTTTTATACCCGGATGAAATCGCAAATGCGCAGCTGGGAAGAAAGCTATCCAGAGCGGGTAGAAGCATTGAAAGAAATGCCCATTCGCCTAAAAACCGCAAAGCCGGGCAGGCAAAATGAACAGATTGTATTTCTCAAAAAAGCCAAAATCTTTGCCGTTAGCGAGCTTTTCAAAGATAAAAATGGTAAATATCTGCCAATTCCCTTTGAAGATGCCTTGCAAAAAATTATCTGCAGCCCAGATACCCCCAAGCTGGAACTGAGTCCGGACTTTTGGGATACTTACGAAACCCTGAAGGATAATGCCCAAAGATTTCACTATCAGGAATCCTCTCAAAGCAACTCTCAAAAGGCAATATCCATGTTGAACTATATATTGGGCAAAGAGAACGATATACTTAAATCTTATAATGGCTTTCTGCTTACCCTGAAAGACGACGTAGAAAATTATGGCACCATTTCCGAATGGCAAATGCGCGAGATAAGTGAATGGAATCCAGATACCCAAAAAGGTTTGCAAGAAATCTCCGATGCATTGAAAAAATTAAGAAAGAAAATGGGTGCAGACTACCTGAAGAATATCAAAAAGAACCTGAAAGCTTATGAGCAACAGGTAATAGTAGCCGTGGAGAACCGGGCATGAAAGATTATATTGTTTTACCAGATAGCTTTAGCCAAGAAAACTGGACACGCTATTTTTACCAAGCGTCGGATTTTTTTAGCGAAGAGCGTACGGATTATCCGCTACTTTGCGATGAAGATTTTAGCAGCATCCAAAGTTTGGGAATAATGGATTTTAGCGACCTGAACCATGCCAAGATTTACCTTGTAAGAGTAGAAAAAGCTTTATCTGAACGCAGTTTTAGAAAAAAGCAATTTACTAAAGCCATCGAAATATTAAAATCTGATGAGACTCTTACTGGTATCTTTATCATCCACGATGCAGATAAAAACTTTCGCTTAAGCCTGGTGTATCCCATATTTAAGGGGAGCAAACGCAATTTTAGCAATTATAAGCGGCATTCCTTTTATGTAAGCAGAGAACAAGCTAATAAAACCTACCTCCTGCAACTTGAGAAAAGCAAGCTAAATAGCATGAAAGAATTGAAGGAATGCTTCTCTGTAGAGCAGGTATCCGATGCCTTCTACAAGGAATTTAGCTCCGAATATAAAAAGCTGATTGAAGGCATCCGCCATAGTTTCAAAAAAGATATTCCAGATCAGGTGAAAGCAGATTTTGCGCTTCTCTTTGTAATGCGCATTATCTTTTTGGGCTTTGTGCAAAAGAAAGGTTGGCTGGGAAATAACCCGGATTTTATTCGCCAAATGATTGCTATTTTCCACCCCGAAAAACACCCTAATGGCATTTATCACGATATGCTAAGAGAGTTATTTTTCAACGCTCTAAATACTCCCCCCAGCAAAAAAGCAGGCTATTCTTTTCATTTATTTGATGAACCCTTCCAAAGCCAATTGCGCAAAGCACCATACCTAAATGGCGGACTCTATCGCCAGGATGAACGCTTTGATAAAAACCCTTATTTTGTAGAAGATTCTGCCATCCAATACTTCATTAGCTTCCTCTTTAGTTTCAATTTTACTCTGGAAGAAAATACCCTTTACGATGAAGAGCTGGAGCTAAACCCGGAGTTCTTGGGTATTATCTTTGAAAAATTGATCAATAAAGACTTTGGCGCCGTATATACTCCCCGGCTGGAAGTGGATTTTATGTGCCGCATCTCGCTACTCAAATATCTGCAAACTGCCTGTGAAATGGAAAACGCAGAAGAGCTTTACAAGCTATTTTTCCGCGAATATGGCAGAGAAAATGAAAGCACAGACCACGGCAAGTTTTCTATAGATGAAGCACAACTGCTTTTAGAAAAGCTGGAATCAATTACGGTGTGCGATCCCGCCGTTGGTTCGGGCGCCTTTGCCGTAGGCATGCTAAATGTATTGGATGAGATTGAGTGTGTCCTGTACCGGGAGTATCTGGGCAAAGAGCCAATTCAAAGCGCCTATGAACGCAAAAAACGCATTGTATTCAAATCTCTCTATGGCGTGGAAGTTCAGGAATGGGCGGTATGGATTACGCAACTAAGGCTTTGGATTACGCTCTTGATCGAAGCCGGGGATGAACTGCAAAGAAGCGAAGACCCGCTACTGCCTTCCTTTGATTTTAAGATTAGGCAAGGTGATTCTCTTGTGCAGCTTTTGGGCAATGAACTCTTTCCCATCGAAGGTTCCCGCTTGGGACGCTCTGCAATGGAAAAGCAAATAAATGATCTGATCTCACTCAAAGAAGAGTATTTTGATAATAAATCCAAATTGAGCTTGAAAGAGATAATCGATAAACAGAAAAAGCTCTATATTGACCTTCTTAAACAAGATAAAAGGGTCTTGGAAAGAAAGATAAAAGCGATAGAATGCGCAGCCAACCCCGAAGGACAAAGCGATCTCTTTGCGGATAGTTACCAAAGCGAAATTGAATTGATTAGCAAAAAACAACTCAAAGAAAAAAGTGATTATGAATACCAAATAGCTCAAATCAACCTTGAAATAGATAAAATACAAAACGAAAAACTACCTTTTTTCTGGCGCCTGGACTTCCCAGAAATCTTTATCCAAAAAGGTGGTTTTGATGTGGTGATAGGCAATCCGCCCTATATTGCCCAAGAACAAATAGGCGACCCCAAGGGGAGGCTTTCCAACGAAGCTTATAAACAGAAACTAAAAGAAATGGTAAATCAGGATTTCTCGAATGATATTTACATCGATGCTATCAGCGGGAAAAGCGATCTCTACGCCTATTTCTATATTCGCGGCATAAAGCTACTAAACCCCAAAGGCATTCATACCTTCATCTGCTCAAACTCTTGGCTGGATGTAGGCTTTGGGGTGTGGATGCAAAAGTTTTTGTTGGAACGCTGTAATATCCACCAGATAATAGATAACCTGAGCAGCAGGGTATTTCAAAGAGCCGATATCAATACTATTATATCTGTAATAGGCGCAGCTCAAAAACAGGTGCGGGATAGTGATAAAACCAGGTTTGTAGCTTTCAAGCTGCCCTTTGAAGAATCCCTTTTTGTGGAAAACTTCCTGGCCATCGAAGCTACGAAAGATAGAACTGAATATGATGATCTAAGGGTAAATGCCTTATCCCGAACAGAATTGATGCGCCAGGGTATGGATGCTACTGAGCAAAATAAATATACCGGCTGCAAATGGGGCGGAATCTATATCAAAGCACCCAAAATCTATTTTGAAATAATGGAAAAAGCTAAAGATAAGCTGGTGCGCCTGGGGGATATAGCAGAGGTAAAGTTTGGGATTAAAACAGGGGCTGATGAGTTCTTCTATGTTCCCAAAAGCAACCCATTTGGCATTGAGAAAGAGTTTCTAAAACCCGTAATCAAAAGCCCGCGAGAGAGCAAAAGTATTCAAATAAATCCTGACGAACTTGCTTTTTGGCTTTTTATGTGTCCTTATGAAAAAAGCGAATTGAAAGGCACAAAAGCTTTAGAATACATTGAAAAAGGCGAAAAACAAGAGAAGTATATCAAACAAGGGAAAGATAAAGGCAAAACTATTGTTGGGATTCAGAATGTATCGTCAGTACAAGGCAGAAAAAATTGGTATGATTTGGGAAATAGATCAATACCGAATTTGATAACACCATCTGGATTTGGCGATACTTTCAAGGTCTATCTTAATTCGGAAGTGTATGCAAACAAGCGTCTTTATGAAATATATTATTCTGGAAATCACAGCAAGCTTGCCTTGGTTTTGAACTCAAGTCTTTACTTCTTTTTTGTGGAATTATATACAAGTGGAAGCTTGGGCGATGGTCTTTTGGATACTACAGTGGAAGAAATCCAAAACATATATGTTTTAACCCCGGATTTATTAAAAGACGATGCAAGGGTGGTTTCAGCCATTGAAAAAATAAAATCGCGGGAAATATCCAGCATATTTAACGAATTGCAATCAAGTATAGAATCTGACAGCTATTATAATGCTATTCCGCTTGCAGATAGAAAGGCTTTAGATGATCTGGTATTCCAGGCATTGGGGTTAAATCAAAAAGAAATAAAGGCACTTTATACCGGGCTTTTGGAGATAACAGCATATAGGCTTAAAAAGGCAAATACTTTCTCAAAAAAAGGGAAAGAAAAATCAGATTATGATATATTATTTCAAAAGAGGTGATTATGTTAAAAGACACTTTTCAATTTGCCCCGCGCTATCGCCCTGAAGCGGTTTTTGTAGCAGAGCAGGAGATTTTTGGCGAGTTATACCAAGTATATAAGTATCAGATCTTAAGCCCTCCCAGCAATAACTTCAGGCTTTTCAGGGAAAGGGATGACTATGAACTTTTGGGATGCACTATGACCTTTACACTGCACGTTACTAAGTCCGACAAAAACTTTCTGAACGATTATGCAATAGCAGACCAAGCCATAGCCCAGGCTATGTTTGAACACCTAAAAAGAAACCTTCTGCAAAAACAAAACGCTCTCCAAATTAGAAAGATAAAACTGGAAGCAGATATCGAAAGAAGGCGCAAGAAGATAGAGAAAAAGAAGGAAAAAGGCGGATGAAGGTGAAAGTAACAATGGCGCAGCAAAAAGTATTGAGGCATTAAATACACAGACGTGTTTAACGCGTTGAGACTTTGTAAATATATATTGTGCCCGTCGCAATTTATGGTTAGTAAAGGTAATGATTACCCCCCTTCCGAGTCCAAAATCCATGGGGATTTTGGACTCGGAAGGGGGGTAGGGGCTGGGGGATAAAAGAGATTTATTTAACCGCTTCCATTACCCAGGGTTATCTTGCCCAAAATCGCAAGCTCATTTTGGCAAGAACACCCTGGGCTATCTGAAATGTCACCCCTCCGGGGTTCTTTACGGTATTGCTTAGCTACGCTCGCAATGGGTAATTAGTAAGCAGTTTCGCTGCACTGCTTGTGCCAAATCGGAGTTTGGCACCCCAGAGGATGACGCAGGGTGTGTGTAATATGGAAAAGCATTTAGAACTAAGCAAAAATCAACAAGACAATTCCGCTACGAGCGCAGCACCTATCACCTAACACCTGCGAGCTTGCGAGCCCAGCGGATAAGCGGCAGAAGTCCAAGAGGCTGGTCGCTGCTCTGGCTGTAGGGCTGTATTATTCGGTGTGGGATAATATTTTTCTGGGCTTACAAAACTCAATATATCAATAAGTTCTGCAACTGTTCTAAAAATAATTCCGGATTTGTCCACTGCTTGTCCACATATATCATTATGGTGGTTGCCCTCTCGTAAACCGCCGGCAAAATGCAGGTGAAAAAAACGAGAGTGCCTAAGCCACGGGGCGAAGCTGTGTTCAAGGTGGCAGGTCGCAGGTGGTGGAAATGGTTTGTTGGTTGCTTAGTTGCTTAGTTGCTTAGTTGCTTAGTTCGTGGTTCTTAGTTCGTAGTTCGTGGTTCGTAGTTATTCGTGTTCATTCGTAATGCATTCGTGTATATTAGTGGGGAAAGAATCTCGGTGTTCTCGGTGTTCTCGGTGGTTAAAAATCCGTGTTAATTTGCGTTAATCTGTGGACAAAAAGAGCAAAGGGCTCATCTCCCAGTCTCTTGGTCATAAAGTCCTCGTCAGTGCTTTCGGTGCTTTCGGTGTTCTCGGTGGTGAAAAAATCCGTATCAATTTGAGTTAATTTGTGGACATTCGTGGTAGTTTTAGCTCGTCTCTCAGGAGCCATCTGAAGTCCATGCCGGCGTCAAGTAATTGATATATATATAATTGGCAAAGCCGTCATGAACTCCAGACTCCCTTCGTCCCAAAGTCCCCCTCTCCGCCGCCAGTTCTCTATGCTCAATTTCTGGATATCAAAACTTTTTTTGGGCTTGTATATCTTTTATTGTCAGCTTATTATGCAATTGATATTTTTGCATTTTTGGTTTTGTCCACTGCTTGTCCACTTATATCATTATGGTGGTTGCCCTCTCGTAAACCGCCGGCAAAATGCTGGTGAAAAAAACGAGAGTGCCTAAGCCACGGGGCGAAGCTGTATTCAAGGTGGCAGGTCGCAGGTGGTGGAAATGGTTTGTTAGTTGCTTAGTTGCTTAGTTGCTTAGTTGCTTAGTTGCTTAGTTCGTGGTTCTTAGTTCGTAGTTCGTGGTTCGTAGTTCGTGGTTCGTAGTTATTCGTGTTCATTCGTAATGCATTCGTGTATATTAGTGGGGAAAGAATCTCGGTGTTCTCGGTGTTCTCGGTGGTTAAAAATCCGTGTTAATTTGCGTTAATCTGTGGACAAAAAGAGCAAAGGGCTCATCTCCAAGTCTCTTGGTCATAAAGTCCTCGTCAGTGCTTTCGGTGTTCTCGGTGGTTAAGAATAATCCGTGGGAAATCCTCAGCCCTAAACAGATCCCTCAATGTCCGAAACCTGCGCAGCGCCTGACACCTTGCGCCTGAAACCTGACACTTCGTAAATTCATTTGACATATAGCGCCACTTCAAAAAATGGTATTGGTTTGAATATCTGTAGTTTAGACGCAATAACTACATCGAAAGGAATATTACAATGGAAATAAGTAAAACATATTCTCCGCAGGATATAGAAAAGAAATGGTATCGCTATTGGGAAGATGCCGGCTACTTTGCGCCCAAAGGCGAGGGCAAGCCTTTTACCATCCTGATTCCGCCGCCCAATGTGACAGGCATTTTGCATATCGGGCATGTGCTAAATAACACCCTGCAAGATGTAGTAGTGCGCTATCACAGAATGAAGGGCGAGCCTACTTTGTGGCTGCCGGGAGTAGATCACGCCGGTATCGCCACCCAAAACATGGTGGAAAAAGAGCTTGCCAAGGAAGGCACCACGCGCCATGAGATTGGCAGAGAAGAGCTATTGGAACGCATCTGGGCATGGAAAAATGAAAAAGGCAATATAATTATCGATCAATTGAAGCTTTTGGGCGCCTCCTGCGATTGGAACCGCCAGCGCTTTACCATGGACGAGATGCTTTCCCGCGCCGTAAAAGAGGTATTTGTAAGCCTTTACGAAGATGGTTTGATCTATAAAGGCAAATACATTATCAATTGGTGCCCGCGCTGCGTAACCGCCCTGGCAAATGACGAAGTGGAACATGCAGACGAAGAAGGCAAGCTCTGGTATATCCGCTATCCTTATGCAGATAAAAGCGATCGCTACGTGGTAATCGCTACCACGCGTCCGGAAACCATGCTGGGCGACGTGGCAGTGGCGGTAAATCCGCACGATAGCCGCTACAAGGAGCTAATTGGGCAGGAATTGATATTGCCTTTAACCGGACGCAGCATCCCCGTAATTGCCGATGACTATGTGGATAAAGACTTTGGCACGGGCTGCGTAAAAGTAACGCCGGCGCATGATCCCAATGACTTTGAGATTGGACGCAGACACGATTTGCCGCAGCTTTTGGTAATGGACGAATACGCCATTATGAACGAGGAAGCGGGGGCGGAATTTGCCGGACTTTCCCGCTATCAGTGCCGCGAAAAGGTGTTGGAATTGCTTCAGCAGCAAGGGCTTTTGGAAAAGATTGAAAAGCACGAGCACGCCGTGGGGCATTGCTACCGCTGCACCACCTCTATCGAGCCTTATCTTTCGGATCAATGGTTTGTAAAGATGCAGCCTTTGGCACGGCGCGCCATCGAGGTGGTGGAAAATGGCAAAATCCGCTTCCAGCCGGCGCGTTGGACAAAAGTGTATATGCACTGGATGAATAATATCCGGGATTGGTGCATTTCCCGGCAAATCTGGTGGGGACACCGCATTCCCGCTTATTATTGCGAAAATTGCGGACAGATGATAGTAGCCAAAGAGGCGCCGGAACGCTGCGACAAATGCGATTCGCGCCGCTTGCGTCAGGATGAAGACGTATTGGACACTTGGTTTTCCAGCTGGCTCTGGCCTTTTTCCACTATGGGCTGGCCGGATGATACACCGGACATCAAGCGCTTTTTGCCCACTCAGGTGCTAATTACCGCACCAGAAATCATCTATCTCTGGGTAGCGCGCATGATTATGAGCACCCTGCATTTTAAGGATGTAATTCCTTTTGATACAGTGCTCTTGCACGGCACGGTGCGCGACGACCTCGGGCGCAAGATGAGCAAATCCCTGGGCAATTCGCCTGATCCCATCGATATCATCGATCGTGTGGGTGCAGATGCCCTGCGCTTTTCCATGATTTTCAATACTCCAAAAGGGGCAGACGTAATCTATAGCGATGCCATTTTGGAAACGGGACGCAATTTTACGAATAAGATTTGGAATGCTTACCGCTTTATTATGATGAATATCGAAGGGATAGAAGGCTTGCCGCAGCGGGAAGAGCTGGAACTGGAGCTGGCAGACCGCTGGATATATTCGCGTTTGGCGGAGACCACTTTAGAAGCGCGTAATCACTACGAAAATCTGGCTTTGAACGACGCTACACAGGCGATATTCCATTTTATCTGGAATGACTATTGCAGCTGGTATATCGAGCTTGCCAAAGACCGCCTGAAAGAGGATGCCGGTTCTTCCAGCCGCCTTACCGCAAAGTATGTGCTATTGGATGTAATGCAAGCATCTATGCGGCTTTTGCACCCCATTATGCCCCATATTACGGAAGAGATTTGGCAATCTATCAAAGAGCTGTTTCCGCTACCGGAAGAGGCGCTCATCGTGGCGGAATTTCCTGAAGCAAAGGACGCCGATATGCAGCCCGCTATCCGTGATGAAATGGCGTTAATGCAGGAAAGCATCTCCGCGATCCGGAACTTGCGTAAACAGGTAAATCTGCCGCCGGCAACCTTGGTAAAGATCGTGGCAAAAACTGCGGATGATGCGCAAAACGCCCTCTTTGAAGCCTATCAGGGCTATTTTAACCGTTTAGCGCGGGTGGAGACTATCGAAAGCGGCAAAGATGTGGAAAAACCCAAGCCGGCGATCAGCGCAGTGGTGCGTAATATCGAGCTATTCCTGCCTTTAAGCGGGCTTTTGGATATCGAGCAAGAGCGCGAACGCCTGCAAAAGCAGATCGATAAGCTGGAAAAAGACCTGACGGGGATCAAGAAAAAGCTGGATAATCAGAACTTTATCCAAAATGCGAAGCCGGAAGTGGTGGCAAAAGAGCGCGGAAAATACAGCGAAGTAAAAACCAAGCTGGAGCTTATTCAGGAGCAATTGCAAGATTTGGCATAAAGCGCGAGCGATTTTGCTTGACAGAAAAGGCTCTAAAAAAGACTTTTCTCTCTGATTGCGTGGGGCTATAGCTCAGTTGGTAGAGCGATTGGTTCGCAATCAATAGGTCAGGGGTTCGAATCCCCTTAGCTCCACCATGTGTATCAATGAGTTGCAGTTAGTGTCAACATTTCCGAGGGACGGTTTGAGGGACAGGCATAGAGAAAAGGCGTGTATCTGTGCAAAGAAATAGGCTGGTAAATCCGGGTGAAAAAACCCCCGGCTGGGAGAGCCGGGTGGCGGGGCTGCGGGATGAATATGGAGTGGCAAAGCCGAGGATAGGGAAAGACCGCAATCTTTTTAGTTCGCCAATAGACAGGGGTGATGAGCTAACGATATCCACGCTGAATGACGGAGAGGCGAAGCGCCGGGCGCTATATTATGACAATCCATTTAAGTATGTTCCGGACAGTTTTTTGAAGCCTGGGTATGCGATAGATGACAGGATAAAGGCAGAGGAATATGCTGAGGCAGACAGAAAGAAGGAGACAGAGGAAGCGCGTGAAGCGCAGATAAAGCGCATCGAGATCGCCACTGGGAAGCTGCAAGACGAGTATCAGAAAAACGACAAGGAATTGTACCATCTATCTATGAATCGGGATAAATGGGGAGAGGGAGAGCGGGAAGAATATTCCAGGAAGCTGCGGCGGCAGGGTGAGATAGAGACGGAATTTCCGGCGGTGGCGATGGGAATGAGCCAGCGGCAGTATGAGATGTTTTTGGTGGGGCGGGATATGATAAAGGGAGCACCAGCGCTAACATATTTTGATGCGTTTGGTAGCGGTTTAGCGCACTTTTCCCTTTCTCCGGCGCTGCTTTTTGCGCCGGGTTCTTACGGCAGCGACTTGCTAACATATCCGGATCAAGGAGTGGCTTCCGAGGGTTCAATATTGGGCAATATGGTGCGGGGGACATTAGGCTCGATGCCGATGAATATAGCGATGTGGATGAATCCGGCAGTGGCGGTACCGCTGACTTTTACGGATATTACGGCGCGGAATGTGAAGGATTTTTACGATGCGAAGACATTGGACACGCAGGCGATAGTGGCGAGCATATTAAGCGGGGTGGCACAAACGGCGATAGAATATATCTCGGACACGGGGCAGAGCAAGATGTATAAGCAAGCTTACCGGAAAGGGGGGCTAGAAGCTTTGCGCAGTGCGGTAGCGAAGGATGTATCCCAAACTTTTTACCCGACTTTGGCAAAAGGCGCCAGGCTGGTGGGCAGGGGTATGCTGGAAGAGGGCATGGAAGAGGTGTATCAGAACCTTGCCGACAAGATAATCAACCATATAGTGGCTGATACGGCGATGCCGACAAGCAAGGCGGAGCTATTGCAATATGGGCAGGAGCTAATACTGGACTTTGCGGGTGGTGCATTTGGCGGCGCCATAATGGGGGGTATGCAGACTGGCTACCAGGTGTATATGCACAAGAAAACGGCGAAGTATTTGGCTCATAATGCGCAAACATATCAATCTGTGCAAATGCTTCAGGGGGTGATAGAGCAGATAAACGCGGGGGACATGGATGTAGCGGCAGAGCTTTTAACGGAAGCAAAAGAAACGGCGGTACAGGAAGGGGTAAAAAGCGAGCGAATACTGAAGGCTTTCAACTTAGCATCGGATGCGATAATAGCGAACTATAACAAGAAAGCGGAGGTAATTCGCAGTGCGCTGGATGAGAGTTATGAGAAAAAGGCGGAGCTGACGCGGGAGATGAGAAGGGCGGAAAAAAGGGGCGAAGAAGGCGAGGTGCTGAAGCTAAGAGAAGAGATCAAGCACATAGATAAGGGGATCAAGCTATCGCAGCGGTATCTGCATGTAGATAAATACATGAACCTGGCAAATGAGGCAGCGGAGAAGGCGGAACAGCTGCGCAAAAAGCTGGTGGCGCTGGATGAGAAATATTCCGGAAAGAAATTTGAACAAAAACAGGCGAAACTACAGGGTAAAATAAGCGAGTATGAAGGATGGGCGCAGGACTACGACAACCTGGCTTTTGCGTATGAGGATACTGAAGAGAGACTAATAGGGATAATGCCAAGGAAGGCGAAGGCGGAAGCGAAGGCGCAAGGGTATGAATCTCAAAAGATAGAAATAGACTTGGAAACGAAGCAGAGCAAGGGACTGGAAGCGGGGGATATAAACGAGAATGCGGAGCGTAAAGACCCGATGGAAAGCGAGAAAATACCTGGAACCCAGCTTGGCAGAGAAGCCACGGTAGCGAAGGGTCGGAAAAAGAGCGACCGGCACAAGATACGCTATGCGCTGATAGATTTGGCGGATATAATATTAAGCCACGATGCTGGGTTTAACGAGAATCCGGAATATCCGGCAGAGCTGCAACCGAGAGACCGAAGTAAGGCGGCATCGGTGCTGAAGAACAACCAGATAGCGGCTGAATTTGACCCGATGCGGCTGATGGATAACTATATAGCGAGTGAAGGCAGACCTTTGGTGGTAGTGGATAAGGGGGGCAGGATAATAGCGATAACGGGCAATGGCAGACTGATAGCGGCAAAGCGACTGGCAGCGGGGGAGTATGGCGGGATAGCGGAATATGAGGAAACGCTGAGAGACAACCTTGCGAACTTTGGGATAGAGGATCAGGATACTAAGGGCAAGGTATTGGTGGGGGTGTATTACGGTGAAGCGGACTTGGTAGAACTGGCATCCAGGATGAACGAGAGCGAAGGGGATGCAATGAGCCCGGTGGAGCAGGCGGCGGCGGATGCCAAGCAAATCGCTAATCTGAAGGCGCAGAAGATAGACATATTGGAAGCTCTGGATACTACGACTGGTTCTATAATGAGCGCGAAGAATAAGGGGTTTTTGGAGCTTTTTGCAGAAAAATTGGGTATAGACATAACTCGGTATCAGAGTGCGAGCGGAGCCTGGACAGATGATTTTCGCATCCGGGTAGAGAATGCGCTTTTTATGTATATCTTTAACAACAGTGATAAGGCTAAACGGGCGCTATCTGCCTGGAGAGAATCCAATGAATCCAATGTAAAATCGCTGCTGAATGGGGTGATGAACTCGATAAAGCTGATAGCTAAATATCGGAATATGGTGGAAAAATACAAAGCCCAGGATATGGATATAACGGGTGATTTGCTGGATGCGATAGACATGATATCGCAGCTGCGCAAAAAGGGCATGAGCCTGGAACAGGCAATAAGCGAAATGGATATGTTTAGCGAAGACAACCAGGTGATATCGGATGATCAGCTGCCGCTTTACCAGGCATTGGCGGACATCCGGAGTAATAAGCGGGGAACGCTATTTGTGGGGGGATATTATGCGGGGGCGATCGAGATAGCGGACCCGGATCAGACGAGCTTCCTTTATGGTGAAGGGATAAGCAAAGAACAATATTTAAAGACTTATGCAGAGGATTTTTATGAACAGTACAAAAAACACAGCGATATCACAGAAAATACGGAATCAAATCCGGAGCCGGCTACAGAAGATATGGAAAAACCTGGAAGCGGAGATGGAGACGAAGCCGGTGCTTTTTCCGGACGATACAGAACAGAGGAAAACGAAAGAAAGCTAAGAAACATACCGGATGAAGTGGCAGAAAAGGCGCTTTTAGGGATGTTTAAGAGCCATATAGCGAGTATAGAACGAGATGGGCGCAGAGTGATCTGCAAACTGAAAGACGGGCGGACATTGGTATTAAACCGGATAAGCGGTGATTTTAGCGTAATGATCAACGGGAAAGAGCGCCAGGTAATGGGCAGGACATACGCTGAAAAAGTGGATGGAAATCTTTGGGTGACGCTGGATTTGGTGGATGGGCGGAATGGCGGGAACCGCAGCGGGTATCATGAAGCATTTCATGGTGCCTGGAAGCTATTTTTGACGCAAGAGCAGATAGAACTAATAGGGCGGTATTATGCGCGAAAACTGGGATTGGATGTAAATAAGCTGAGCAAGGCAAATTGGGTAGAGATAGAGGAAGCTGCGGCGGATGCGGCATCGGATTATATAGCGGATAAGGCAGAGACGCCACCCGGACTAAGGACGGCATTTAAGGCGTTTTGGGAGCGTGTGCGCAGTTTTTTGGTAAAGATGGGAATAGTGAGCGAAAAGATGAAGCTGCACGATATCTTTTGGAAAACAGAG
Organism: Candidatus Cloacimonadota bacterium; assembly: GCA_028695495.1. Lineage (GTDB taxonomy): Bacteria > Cloacimonadota > Cloacimonadia > Cloacimonadales > Cloacimonadaceae > UBA5456. The sequence continues at coordinate 21,415 of JAQVIX010000025.1, forward strand.
ACGGATCAGTTAAAGGGGATGGGTGTAGGTCTGGCGGGTGTGGAGACGCTGTATAGTCTGGCAGATGCGGAAGTGAATACCAGGTTTAATAAAGAGATAGATGACTTCTTTAGAGGCAGAATAAGCGGACATCATGTGTTTACTCTTGGCGAGCCCGGAGGGATATTAAAAGAATCTGGAATAGCAAACAAGCCAATTGTTTTATTAAAAGGAACACTTAAAGATAAAACAAGGAAGCACAATTTAAAACCAGAGCACCTGATGAACCTACCTCAAGCAATCAACGATCCGGTGTTTGTAAGGTTATCTGAACCGCACTCCAATAATCGGTATAACATTTTTACGGAAATCCAACATGCTTTGGGAAACATGCTGATATCCGTTGATGTAGAGGAAAGCCACAACAATGTAAAAATAAACAAGATTGTGAGCGCATTCGGGAAAAGAAGCGATAAGGTAATACAGTGGTTAAACGAAGGGACAGGGTTCACTTTTCTTAACAAAGAAAAAAGCCTTGATTATCTATCCCGCGTAAATGGCCCCAATGGCCAGATGCTTGAACGGACATCCAAGGCTATAGACAAGATAGCTGAGAAAGTGGGTTTGTCAAGTGCGAAATTTGCAAGTGTGCGGGAAGCCCTGCAGGACGGAGAGGGCAGGCGAAATACTACAGCGGCAGGCGAAGGGAAGACAGATGATGGGGTGCGGTATAAGCTGGCTGAGGCGTATCATGGTAGCGGGGCGTTATTTAACCGCTTTGATGTAAGGCATATTGGGAGCGGAACTGGATTAAGCGTTTATGCTTGGGGGATATATGTATCTGACACCAGGGAAGTAGGTAAGGGATATGCGGAGCGGGCGCGGGATTGGAGACGGCATTGGGTGGCGGATGGCGACCTGAACAAGAACGGGGAGCCGAAACGGTATATGAATGCAAAGGCAGCATTTGAAGCGAATGTAAAGCGGGAAGGGGAAGCAAACGCTGAGTATATAAGGGAACTGAAGAACGCAGATAAGCGATATCTGAAAAGTGCCAATAATGTGAAACTGACAGATGCAATCCTGGACAGTATAGACGGGCTTGCCGCGAGAGATTTAATCTGGTCAGCCCTGGGCGGGACGGATGCGACAGCCTGGTATAACGGCAAGCAATGGGTTTATGGAGCGATAATAGACAGCGCACCGAAAGGGTATCCCAGCCTGGCACTGAGCAAAGAGTATTTGCCGAAATGGATGAAAAAGGAAGGCGGTGCAGGGTATTTGTATGACTTAAGTGTATGGGAAAAGCACGCCGAGGATGTAATAGATTGGGATGAGAATGTTTCAGATGCGCAGCGTGAAAAGATAAACAAGCAGGCGCGTAAAGAAGGGCTGAAGGAAATAGAAGAGCCTGAGTGGGGTTCCTGGGTTTATGAGCACTATTTTACAGAACTTGGCAGCCAAGAAGCGGCATCGAAGTTTTTACAAAGAGCGGGAATAGATGGGATCAAATACCCCACATACAAAAACGAGAACAAAAAGACATACAATTACGTGGTATTTGACGACAGTCAGATAAGGATATTGGACACTGAGCGATATCGCTTAGCAGAGGAGCGGGCAAAGCAGAGCGAAAAGTACCGGGCATTGGAGAATAAGGAACTGGTGACGATACATAATATAAGTGTGGAGAATCTGGAGAAAGTAATAAAGGCAGGCGGGATGCCGATGCCCTCTTTGGCGGTGAGCCGGATTGCGGTAAACCCGCACAGCGATTTCGGAAGCATCTCACTGCTTGCCGGGGCGGACATATTGCGGATAGGTAGAAAAAATCCTGTATATGCCCAGGATGCCTGGACACCAACCCATCCGCCTGTGTATCACAGAGTGAAAGCAAGCAGCCATGAAAACGCAAAGTTAATAGCCCAAGCTATTGAAAAGCGAAGCGGCAACAAGATTGATATTGATGAGATAATTAACGACAAATACGACTACAACCAGAGCGATGTAAGCACGGAATACACACTAAAAAGGTTAATAAACAAAAACGCCAAAACGCAAGAGCAGAAAGCTGCAAACGATAGATTTATTGATAAGCTGCTGGAAAAACATCCTTTAGAAATAGACTATGAGATAAAAAAGGGGTATAATAAAAATGGCAATGCGATGTATGCGCCTTACAGTTCTGAGGATGCTCTGAAGCGGATGCGAAAAGACAAGAAGGATAGAAACACAGTCTTTTTTACCGGTGAACTGATAGGGAAATTAGCGCCTCGGTTGACCACAATTGCCGCACTAAACAAGGAAAAAGGCAGGATAATCCCGAAGCAAGAATATCTTGAGGCTCGCAAGCAAATGGAAGCCGAGATATTCAAGCTGGCAGAATATGCAAAGGATAAACGGACACGAAGCCAATGGAACCCCGAAATGCAGGTAATTGAGGATTTATACGACATAGCAACACGGGGAGTGGGATTTGTGCGCGCTGAATATGCGGCGGATACGGATTGGAGTAGATTTTATCAGATTATCAATGATATTAAGGGATTGCCTACTGATATGTTTGAAGCAAAGCCGGATGATATAGTGAAGCTTAGCGAGTTTAAGGCGGCGGTGGTGCCGAAGGGAACGAACCGGCATATACAGGAAGCTTTGAAAAGAGCGGGCTTGGCGATACGGCGCTATGAGGCGGGGAACGAAGAGCAGCGGTATGAGGCGGTGAAGGCGGAAGCGGCGCGGCACAAGATCATGTACAAGCTGGAAAGTGAGAATACGCCGAGCGCGCTACAAGTGGCTGAGGGGCAGCGGCAGATGGAAGAGGTGCGCAAGCAATACGAAAAGCCTATCGCCATAGACACAGTGCTTAAGATGGCAGAAGAAGAGTTTAAAACAAATCCGCCTGAGGGGTTCAAATATGTTCGGGATTTAGGGGAAAGCATAGCAAGAGTAGAGACAGACAACACCATTGTTCTCACCGAAGCTTTTTTCGGGCACAGCCAAAAAGACAGAAAAGAAATCCTTTATCATGAGATGGCTCACAGAGACACAAGGGAACTAATAAAAGATCACAAAAAGTTTTGGGAACTTGTGGAGTCAGGATGGTTTGGGCACTTTGATAAAGAAGCAATGAAATGGAAAGGAAAGTTTGGCGGACGAAATGCAGACGAAGATATAACCGAGGCAGTGGCGCAATACAGAATGAACCCAAGCGCTTTCGAGAGTAAGCACGGCAAAGAGATGACCGATGCGGTCAAAGAGCTTTCCGGCGACTTTAAGACCGGCTACATGAAAGCCCCCAACGGCAAGCCTACGAAGCTTACAGAGCGTCAATGGCTGCAAGTGCGGACACCGAACTTTAAGGCGTGGTTCGGAGATTGGGAGAACGATCCTAAGAACGCATCTAAGGTGGTGGATGAGAACGGGGAGCCGTTAGTAGTTTATCATGGGACGCCCGGACAAATGCACAATGAATTTCACGGCGGAAGCAGGCACTATTTTTCAGATAATGCATTAGTGTCAGAGCAATATGCGGGATACAATGAAGACCAGATATATGATGTATATCTTAACATGAAAAATCCTGTTATCGTGGATGCAGAGGGGAAAAGATATAGTTCATCAAAAGAATTTGCAAGAGCTGAAAGGAACGCAGACAATGCAGGGCATGATGGAGCAATAATCAAAAATGTGGATGATTCAAGGTGGCTATTAAAAGGGAGTACCGTATTTAATGGAACGACATTTATAGCCATATCAAACACCCAGATCAAATCCGCCACGGATAATGTGGGAACGTTTGACAGTGGGAACGCGGATATCCGGTATAGATTGGCAGAAGAGGCTGCGAAAGCCGAGACATTGGTATCGGACGAAGACTATCAATCGCCATATCGATATATGTATCCCAAAGTGCGTGGGGGCTGGACTAAAGATAAGATTAAGCGCACATTGATGCAAGCAGTATTAAAGTGGAAAGCATACGGGATACAAGGGGTATTGAAACAAATAGCCGCATACGACAATGCAGAAGATTTTGCAAAGCACATTTTTTATCATGGCACGGCGGGACACATTGACGGTGGGTTAAAGCCAAGCATAGGATTATCTGCCCGCAAGGTGGATGTAAACAGATTTGGTGGGGGATATGGAGAGAGATATTGGAGTGCCTCAGTATCAAAAAGTAAGAATATAGCCTCAAATTTTTCAGGGCAAAGCGAGGGTGTATCCGTATATCCGGTGCTATTAAAGAAAGATGCTAAAGTAATTTCGCGTCCCGATATTCAAGACGCTGCCGAGATCGAAGACATCATTGTGGAATTGTGGGATAAGGGCGTGGATGCCGTAATAATTGGCGACTGGAGAGACGGGTATTCAGAGCAAGAATTAGCGATCATAAATCCCTTTGCAGTTTATACATATAATAACGCTGAGTATCACCGGGCATTTGGCAAGCCAAAGCTCAACAACCTGAGCAATGAAGAGATAAAGGCACTTTACGATAAAGCCATGCAAATGAAGGAAGGGGGCAAGAACACAGACGAGGATATCAAGAAAAGCATCCGATTCAGATTAGCGGAAGAGGGCACCGAAGCACAGAAGCAGATGGAAGAGGTGCGAGAGCAGTATCAGAACACTGATAAGTGGCTCAAAGCCCCCAACGGCAAGCCTACGAAGCTTACAGAGCGTCAATGGCTGCAAGTGCGGACACCGAACTTTAAGGCGTGGTTCGGAGATTGGGAGAATGATCCTAAAAACGCATCTAAGGTGGTGGATGAGAACGGGGAACCGAGGGTGGTGTATCATGGGACGGCCGGACAAATGCACAATGAATTTCACGGCGGAAGCAGGCACTATTTTTCAGATAATGCATTAGTGTCAGAGCAATATGCGGGATACAATGAAGACCAGATATATGATGTATATCTTAACATGAAAAATCCTGTTATCGTGGATGCAGAGGGGAAAAGATATAGTTCATCAAAAGAATTTGCAAGAGCTGAAAGGAACGCAGACAATGCAGGGCATGATGGAGCAATAATCAAAAATGTGGATGATTCAAGGTGGCTATTAAAAGGGAGTACCGTATTTAATGGAACGACATTTATAGCCATATCAAACACCCAGATCAAATCCGCCACGGATAATGTGGGAACGTTTGACAGTGGGAACGCGGATATCCGGTATAGATTGGTTCCGGAAAACCAGAGCAAGAGTGCCAGGGAGATAGTGAATCCGATTGATCCAAAGGCAAGTGATCAAGAGAAGGTACTGCAACTTGAGAAGCTGCGAGAGGAAGCGATACCGGTATTTCAGGGGCTCCTGCAGGAGATCAGTAGCGAATTGGGCTTGCAAGTGAAAGACGGTCTGAAAAAGAACCAGGCAGCGATAGACAAAACACAGAGACCGGACAGACCGGAATGGTATAGCCTGGAACACTTGGGAGATTATTACCGGGGGAGCGTGATCCTGGATGATCAGCGGCAGATAGTGGAGATCGCCAAGATGATCGATGACCGGGGTATGGGCGTGGTGGAATTTGATTTCTCGAAAACCATAAAGCCAGAGAAATTTGGCTACCGGGATATGAACTTTATCCTGAGAATGCCGAATGGACTGATGGTGGAATTTCAGGCGCTGGTAAAAGAGATTGCCGAGGTAAAACCAGAACTACATAAGATTTACGAAAAATGGAGAGGGTATAGCAAAGAGCAAATAAAGGAGATGGGTAGATTTGCAGAGTATTACACTGACCGCCAGAAAAGCGTTGTGGGCTATAACAATGCCTGGAGATCGGCTCTTACACGCTGGGGAATCTCACAAGAAGAGCTAAGCAACTCTTTAATGAAAGATTTTACAACATTGGGATTGGTTTCTATGCCCATTACTTCGATTGCTTCTGCCGGCGACAAAAAGTCATCTGACAGCCAAACACCTTCGGGGGATCGCAAAAAAGGCATGGTGGGGGTCAAGATTTCAACTCTATTACCGCCCCATTCTGTGGACACTATAAGATCTGATAATTTCATTGTAACCTCCAATGATAAGATAAGCCAAGAATCTGAAAGTGCAAGAAAAAGTCAAGCTAAATCTGATGAAAAGACACGATACCGTTTGACTCCAGAGGATATAGATGCGCGGCTGAAGCAGGCGCACATACGGATGGAGAAGTATAAGGCAAACGAGAATCCGCTGGGAGCGAGCAGGGCGATAGCGAAAGAGATAGCGAAGGAAAAGAAGCTGGATGCGGGCGTGGCAGATGATAAGATTGGGCGGATGATACGGGCGGCTTATCGGGAAGGCGAGGGAGCGGCGAAAGAAGGCTTAGCGGCTTTTGGGATAGCGATGACGGATAGCTTTATCGAGACGAACAAGCCGGATGGAACGAATAAGAAAGACTTAGTATTTCACATGGATGAAGCGCTGGATTATGCGCGGGATTTGGGGCTTTCTGAAGAGGATGTAAAGAACCTGGGTGCGGACAGATTTACGTATTATCTAAAGGGCTTGAATATGTATGCTTATGGGAATGAGCTAATGCATCAGCTTAACGAGAAATATGCGGAAAAGCAGGCTTTGAGTGCGCAGGGGATAAACAACGAAAAACTGGATGCCGAGATAGGCAATTTGGTAGCGATGGTGGCGGATGCGCGGATGCGGTATGAGAACATGAAAGGCAACGCGGGGCGGATATTGCAACACGCAAGGTGGGAGAAGAGCAACCGGATAAATGCGCTGATCCAGATAGCGGATCACATCACGATAGAGAGAGACCGGATAAACGCTGAAATAGCGGGAATGCAAGCGGAATTAGCTGAGGTGAATGCGGCGCTGAGCGAGGTGGAAGCGGCATTTAATGAGCTAATGGCGGAGCTTGCGAAATTTGGGGTGGAGATGCTAAGGGCAGACTATGTATCTGAGCTAAAAGCGAAAGCAGAGGCATTTAGAGAGCAGAGTACGGCTCTGAAAAACCGCGCCAGCATCTTGACCGAGAACATCAAGCGGGCGACCGAGAACCTGAAAACGACATCCAAGCATCAGCAAGAGATATACGAAGCGCTGAGCAAGGCGGGGCGGATAGACTTTACAGATAAAGAAAAGGCGGTACTGGAAGGGATAACAAAATCTGAGCATTTGACCGAGAGCCAGCAAGGGATACTGAAGGCGACCCTGAACACGGGATTCCGTCCGGCGGGAGCAGGGCTACAGGAGATAGCGGGGCTGAGCCGGGCTGATAGCAGGCTAACGCGGGAGCAGATCGCGGTAATTCAAAAGATAATAGAAGCAGGGAAGCAGGCGCCGCAGATAACGGATATTCCGCCACTGAAGGCAGACTTTATAGACATAGCGGAAAATGCTTTTTATCAGATAATACTATCGAGTCCATACACGCACATCCGGAACTTGATGGGGAACGAGATCAACCTGGCAATGGAAAACCTGGTAAACGTGGTATTGGGTGGGGAGCTAAAAAGCGTGATAGCTTCGATATTGGAGATTCCAGGGGGTGTGAAAGCAGTGGGGGAAGCATGGAAGCAAACGGGTAAGATGATTAATAAATATAATCCGGATGTAAACACTAAGCTAATGCACAAGATGAGTGTGATTACGCGGGCATTGGCGGCAGAGGATGCGCTGTATTACAACCGGAATTATGCGGCCCAGATGATGAGCCTGGCGATCGCGGAATCGCGGAGGACGGGGGTGGCGGCGCACAAGATATTGGAGAATCCGAGCCTGGCAATGGTAAAGCAAGCGGAATATGAGGCGGCGCGGGGTACCTGGAATTACGATCCGGAAGGGATATTGGGAGTGATAACCAGGGGCATCGAACACGCTGTGAATTCGCTAAAGACTCAAGGAACGGCGGGGAGATTGGCGGCATTGGCATTTAAGATGAATGTGATGCCTTTTACCAGGGTGGTGGCGAATGTATTAGCCACGGCTTTGGATTGGTCACCAATCGGGTATTTGGGAGCAATAAAATACGCGACCGGCGCGGTGGACAGGGAAATAAAGATTGGGAACAAAAGGGAAGGAATGACAGCCCGGGCGCGCAAGATATGGGTGGATGAAAAGGGGAATGCGATAGAGAGTCCATATAAAAAGCGGGATACGGCGCGGCAGCTGGCACGGGCGACCTTGGGAACGATAGGGATGGCGATGGCTTATGCGCTACTGAACGGGATAATAAGCGGGAGCGGTGAAGATGATTGGGAAAAGCGGCGGCAGATGATGGAAACGGGGTGGCGTCCAAACTCGATCAAGATCGGGGGAAAATGGTATTCTTACATAATGCATCCATTAGCACCGATGCTTGCGGCGATAGCGAATTATCAGGAATCGCTTTCCGGAAAGAGGGGGAGAAAGGAAAATCCGGAAAAGGCGTTATCTTTTGCGATGCTTGGGATTGCGCGCACGATGCTGGATGAATCATTTTTGAGTAGCCTGAGCAGCCTTATCGATGCAATAGCGAACCAGCGGAGTAATTATCTGATACGGCAGGCGGCGGATATTCCCACGAAATTGGTGCCGGTATCTCCCAATGCGGTAAGGGCGGTGAACGATCTATTTACGAAGGGGAACTATGCGCCGGAGACTTTCGCACAGTATATGCTATACAATCTGCGTCCATGGACTAATCCTTGGCTGAAAGACTATATCCCGAAGCGGATCGATGTATTTGGCAGGAGGCAGAAGAAAACGCCATCATACCATCAAATAACGGGGGAGCCGGTGATGGATGGGCAGCCGCTTTATGTATTTGACAAAGAGAATATTCCATACGATATGCGGGCTATTTTGAACGCTGTATTGGGTGCGGGGCTGAAGATTCCGGCTACATCTGCATACGAGATAAGGCTGGGTGCGGATGAATATATAACACTGAAAGGCTTTGATAAAGAGAAGTTTTTGCGGGATCGGGGCTACTATCTATCCATGGGGCTTTTGAGTGCGGAGGAAGACATCTTGTATCTGAGTGAGGAGAGGGACATTGACGAACTGGATAAAGTGGTACGGACAATCGCCACGAGAGCTACCAGGGATGCGAAAGCAGAAGCGGTGTGGCGGTATTTTGATAAAGGAATGCGTCATAAATATAAGACATATAGCAAGAGCAAGAACGAGGAGAGACGATGAAAATAATTCAGAAAGCATCCCCGGATTTTTTTAAGATCAAGACGGTGAAGGACATGATCGTATTGCATTATACGGGTGGGGGAACTTTGTCGGGAGCGGAAGCGACTTTGGCGATTCGGGATTATGTAAATGTGCATTATGGGATCGATGATGATGGCACAATATACCAGTATTTTGCTGAGGACTATTGGGCGTATCATACGGGGACAAATAAGAAGGATGCGGAGCGCTCGATAGGGATAGAAATCCGGAGTTGGGGGCATTTGACGCGGGTGGGGAACGAACTGAGAAGCTGGACCGGGAAGAATATAGAATGGACAAAAGTGGTGCGTTTGGCGCCTTTTCGAGGCTTTGAATATTGGGAGATGATAAGCTATGCGCAATTGGAAGCGGTGCGGGAACTGGTGCTTGCAATCAGCTGCCGGCATCCGATCAAGACAGTGACGACACATGCCAGGCTAAATAAAAACAAACTTGATTTTCCTCCGGACTATCCGGGAATAAAGGGATTAATCTATGAATTTGGTGGCTAAGATAAATCCGACTGCGAACCTGGAACATCCTATTCCGGCGGAGACGTGGATGGGAGATTTAACGCAAGGTCTATTCGCTGCATCGCTTGATCCTTTGCCCGGTCAATGATCTGGGCATAAACTTGGGTAACGCGAACGTCTGAGTGTCCCAGGAGTTTTGAGACGGTGGAGAT